>NZ_FOWB01000007.1:0-125844 GCF_900115355.1 Pseudobutyrivibrio sp. JW11
TCGTAAACGGTAAACCATCCGTACCTTTCTAAAATTTAGCCGCGCCCGCAGGCGCGACGATTACTTCACTGGTTTTCTACATTCACTTGGAAGTTCATCTGACCAAGGAAGTAGCTTATCCATAAAACTTCTATCTGTATCATCCAGATGCTCTGGAATTACAGTAAGAAGATGTTTGAAATACTCATAAGGTTTTAGGTTATTAGCTTTTGCTGTTTCAGCAATGCTGTAAGCAATGGCGCTAGCTTTTGCTCCAGAGATTGTATCAATCATAACCCAGTTTTTCTTTCCGATGCAGAATCCACGGATTGACTGCTCAGCAGCGTTGTTATCCATAGGAACTTCACCATCTTCAAGAAATACTTTTAGATACTGCTCCTGGTTGATTGAATACTGTAATCCTTTATGAGTTTTACTGTTAGCTAATACACTTGGTTCAACTTTATGAACCCACGCAAAGTAGGCCTCAACCAGAGGCTTGACAGTAAGCTGTCGATGTTCGTATCTTTCGGCTGGAGAAAGGTCACTTAGCTTTTTCTCTTCGCGATAGATAGCTTGAATCATCTTCAAAGCTTTATTCGCTGTACAGGATTTCTGTTTATCCTTCGGTGTAGCCTTTAAGGCTTCATCGAATCGGCGCCTTGCATGCGCCCAACATCCTGCTATTGTCAGGTCGTCACGTTCCTTTTCAATGGAGTGATAAACCTGATAGCCATCTGTCACACAGATGCCTTTGAAATCCTTGAGAAAATCTCTTGGATGATCGGACTTTCTAGTCCGCTGGTAATCATAGATTACTATTGGCTTATCCTTGTACATCTTACCTGTTCGATAAACCCACATGTAACTCTTAGATCCAGCATCTCGACCATCCTTGTTAACTAAGCAAGGAGTTTCATCAGCTTGTATTACATGATAGTCATACAAATGCTCATGAAGATAATCGTAAAAGACTGCTAAGTATCTGTCAGCACACTGGATAACCCAGTTAGCCATCGTTTGACGTGATATGTTAATACCAACTCTGTTGTATTCAGCTTCAATACGATATAGTGGCATCGCATTTACGTATTTAGCATTGAATATACCAGCAACTGTACTGTCAGAGGCCATGCTATTTCTAAGTAGCTGCTTTGGATGATTAGCCTTAATCATTCGTTCTGATTTAGAACCAGAATAAACAGCCACATGGTGCTCCTCAACCGAGACAGAAGCAGGTGTATATTTATACCGCCTATAGATTTCATCAGGAAGACGCTTCCAGGTTTCATCACCAAAGAAGCTCTTAAGTTCTTCCTCAGTCATTTCATGAGGGATTTTTTCAACAGGAAGACCTTTTATATCTTCTTCCTTTTTGCCTTTTGATTTCTTACGAGTGACAGTGATAGTTTCTTCATTGTCATCTTCAAAGCAATCATCTACAAAGGCTTCAGCCTCATTGAAAATGATTTCACCATCTTCGATGGTAAATGATAGTTGGTTTGATTCATCAGATTTCTCAGATGAACGACCAAAGCGCTGACGATTCATATCAGCCATCTGTTCAAGCAGAAGCTGCATCTTGTTATCGATGGATTCAAGTTGCTCCTGCTGATTTAAAAACAGCTGTATTAGCATCGCTTTGTCAAAGTTATTCAGTTGTTCCTCTGTGAATTTAACTGACATAATCGCTCCATTTCTTATGGAACTATTATAGCTGAAATGCAGTGTTTACGCTAATTTTCAGCGTTTTGGCATTCGTCATAATGCCTATGTTTGTAGGCTTCACAGAGCTTATATATGAAAGGCTAGTAACTAGCCATTTCAATTGATTTAATGGTATTTCCAGAGAAAATATGCCCACATATGAGCCTTATTCAAGGCTTTAAACAAGAAGAGAATCGCTTAAAATCAGCGTTTCCTGGGCGCTTAAAAATTCTCTGTTTTATACAAAACTAAACGATTTCTTTAGGCTCTTTGAGTTCTGAAATCGGATGTTTAGCGACTATAGTAAAACCACTCATTAACCTTTGATACTGTTCAGCTGAAATTGCTAGAGCTTCTGACTCAGTCCTAGGCCAGGCAAAAGCACCAACCTCAAGTCTTTTATAAAGAAGGAGAAAGCCATCGCCTTCCCATACAAGGCCTTTTATCTTGGTTGCTTTTCTTCCGCAGAACAAAAACAAGGTATCCTTGTCAAAAGGATCTAGGTTGAATCTTAGCTTTACGAATGATGCCAGTCCATCAATACCTTGGCGAAGATCAGTGTAACCTGTAGCAATGTATATCTTCTTAAAACTGGTAGTGTCATTGAGCATGGCTTATTGCTCCTATCAGTTTTAATAGAAACTCTTCAGAAATATCTTCTGATATTTCTATACGAGCATTGCCACAAATGATTGAAGCTACTCCATACGTTACTGGTTTTGGTTCAGCAATAGCAGGTGGTAGTTCAACAAAAGTCGGTTCACTAATAACCATCTGATTAGATTCATCTATAGACTGAAGCTGACCTGCGAAATAGTCCTGAACTCTACGCATGTGATCATAAAAGGTTGGTGGTTTAATATCGTGAATGGCACACCATTCACGAACTGTCATGTCTTTGGGTCTGGAATTGAAGTCTTTAACTTCTTCAACCCATTGCTGATAACGCATCTGTCTTTTTAAGGCAGCTGAATTATTCATATGAGTATCCTCCTGTATGTTCGGGTTTTATGACTTGTATGAGAACTATATCCATAGTTTCCATACAATCCATAGTTGTTATACAGAATTATCTCAAATCCGAACAAATGGAACGAGGTACTCATGATTTACCGTTTACAAAAACTCTACAGAAGCCCGCCTGTAGAGTTTTCATAACAATATTTGTATTATATAACAATTGGTTTGATTGTGGTAGTATGGATAACCTAATTGTGTCAATGCGAAACATTATTCTTTAAGACAGAGGTGCACATTACAGATGGCCAGGCTGGATTGACCGAACTGAAAAGGCTGGAATAACTCGGTCTATGTCTAAGAAGGGGTGTTCTCCAGACAATGCAGCTTGTGAAGCTTTCTTTGGACGCCTAAAAAACGAAATGTTCTATAATCATTCGTGGATAAAAGTTTCCATTGATAAGTTTATTGATATATTAGATACCTATATAAGATGGTATTCTACTAGTAGGATAAAGTTGTCACTTGGCGCTATAAGCCCGCTTGAATATAGACGTAGTCTTGGATTAATTGCTTAGTCCAAGAAAACGTCCGCACCCTCCCTGGGTCAGTTTTAAGTGTAAATCAACACTACGTCCATAGTTTCCGTACAATCCATAGTTGTTATACAGAATTATCTCAAATCCGAACAAATGGAACAAGGTACTCATGATTTACCGTTTACAAATATACAAAGAGGCTGTGGTTCTATCCTGACCCGAACCGTCTATGCGGTAGGCACCAATCGAACAATCCACAGCATCTATCCCAGCATAGCCCAACCTATAGAAAAGGTAAAGCTTGGCTATGACTATAAAATACGAGGCACCAATGTTTCTAATCTCGTTTGTCATCTTTCTTAAACATGAAATGAATGTATTTTGAACCAATGAAGCTTGCAACACCTGTTACTAAATTAGTACTCATAAAATATTCATCTCCCTAATTATTTTTTTAGATACATTTGGATAGCCTATTGCAATATTTTGTTTGACCCACCTTGTCAATTTACGCTCTCTTGAATCTTCATTTATTACTCTATCAATAAAACTCATAATGTCCTTTTTATTTCTAGCAATATAATGACGTTTTATTGCCTTACGCATAAGCTTAGTAAGCTTATCTTCTGAAAGTTGATCACTATATACAAAACAACCTGGTTTTCCTGTAAATAACCATTCAACTGTAAAACTTCCGCAATCATTCACTATAGCATCGCAGTCTTCATACAAATGCATATAATCACTTTCCGTAGAATACTCTACACCTAATTCTGATAATTCATTTAAATATTTTTCAACTTGGTCACTATCCCATATATTGTTATTTATAAGATTTGTAAACAATAATGGATGTGGTCTAAATACGAAATCTACATTGGAATATAATTTCGGTAATTCCAATATAAAATCACTGTATTTCAAAAAATTGGATAATGGAAGTACCTCTGCATTTACTGTATGGTGAGGACATATCAGTATACGCTTTCGCTCTTTATTACTACATCTATTAACCTTATCCAATTCATCCATCTTCGCGTAGCCGCTCAGATATACGTTTTTCCCTTTAATTATTTGATATTTTTTATAGTCTTGATAAGAAAAACGTGTATCCGAAAAACATTTCCATACAAGATTTAATTCAGGACCAAGTAATCGTCCTAGTGTGGTGTATTGACCTACATCATATCCATAAGAAACATAAACTGGTAAGACATTTCGTGTCGATGCATATTCTATTGAGTGAACTTTATTTACCATGCAGTCATATGGATTTGCAAAATAAACAATATCAAAATCATCCAATAAATCATAATACTTGTCTTTATCTATATCATAGCCATCAACTACATATGACTCTCCATATTTTTCAACGAAATAATTCTTTGTTGCTACATAGGTGTCAACTTCATTCTTCTTACCTCGCAAAACATCTGGAATAATAACAATCTTAGAATCCCAATGTAATGTATCCTCCATCATCAGCTTAAATACACTATCCATTCCATATGAAGAAGCATATACTACATAGGCAGCGAATCTTAACTTTTTTCTTCCAGAACACTTTATATTTTGTTCAACCTTCTTGTAATGTAAAAAAGCTTCCTTTGAAATTTTTTTTATTTTCTTTCTCTCTTCCTTTGTTATCTTGGGATATAAACTGTTATTTTCTTTTTTCATACTTTCTCCCAAACACTCTGTACAAGCTTAAAAGTCACTCCATTACCATATGATTCTCTCAACACTTCCTCATAATTCAATTTGAAGCCAGCATTCTGAATCAGTTTATAATATGTTTCTATATTTCGATAAGCTGCAAAATAACCAGTAACATAATTATATAAATAAATTGTCACTTTTGTATCTAAATCAAAATTTAAGGTATCTCTTAAATACAATTTCCCCCCCACTGGCAAACTTTCAGCCATATTTTCTATAGCATGCTTTGCTCCGTCATCATCTAAATATGCAAACAAAAAAAATGACATTCCAATGTCATATTTCTTTTCAAAAATACAACTTGATGCATCGGCTTGATAAAAATGCAAATTAACAAAACCTTGATTTTCTGCTCGTTTATTAGCAGTCTGAACCATCTTTAGTGAATACTCGTATCCGTCAATCTCTTTCAAATAAGGAGCCAAATATAATTCATTTTCCCCACTACCACAAGCCATACTAAACATTGAACTATTTTTCCCATAACATGGCAACAGTTGACTATCTAGAAACTTCCTTACTCTTTCTTCTATATTCTCATAAACTTCATTTATGGAATAATCAGATACCTCCGACCAAAAATCCTTATATGAAAAATGCTTTCTTATTTTTTTATGTATATTCTCAGATTGAGTAAATATCTGTCCATTTTCATCAATGGCACATCCTATAATCTTGAGGTATTCTAAATATTTCTCCTCTCTCTTTTTTTCTGTAAATAGCTCTTTAATTTGCTTCAACATTATCTCTTCCCCCTAAAATAAAAATCAAAATTATTCCTTATAGCCGCTTCTTACCCAAATAAGAGCATTCTCATAGTCATTCATCGTATCTATCTCTTTTGTCGAAATTTGTAGAACATCAACAGGAAGTAATGGTTCAATCATCATATAAACATGCCAATTCCCTGGAGTTAGTCTATCACTTCTTAATTTTGCCAACCCTGTCCATTCCAAAGTTCCTCTCTCGCGTGAAAATTCTCTCACTTTACCACCTTGTATAGTCATCAATACCGGATTATCTGTAGTCGGGTTACATCCACCTATTACTTCTCCATCATAATTCAGTATTTTTTCAAAATCATCCGGCTTTACGAGCAAATCTCCATCTAAAGCAACCACCCAATCTTTAGAATTAATTAGTCCCTTCGAAAAACTAGCTGCTGTACCTGTAGTTTCGTAATCGTAATTATACAAATATGTTACATCACTTCGATACTTCTCAACAACTTGGATTACCTCTTCGGCTTTATATCCAACAACTATTCGAATATCTTTACAATCCGATAAGAGTTCAAGCTGCCTCACAATCAATGGCATTCCATCAATGTCTATAAGCGCCTTTGGTACACCTGCACCAAATCTCTTACCCATGCCTGCGGCTGAAATAATAATTGTGATATCATCCCTCATAATACATTCTCCTTATTAAATATACCAACTCATTGCCACTCTATCTTATATTTATAGTACCAGAATAAAGATACCTAACCATAAATACCATAGTAATACAATAGTTATAAAATTATTTCCTAATTCAAATCCTTTAATTTCAATAAATTATTAATAAATTTCATATCTCCTATACATTGATTATAAATGCTAATCTGAATCTGAGCCACTAAGGCATGTAACGCTGTTCATCAGAATATTTCATGCAACCAGCTTTCTCTCATGTAATACTTCTCTATAAAAATCACTATCGTCATTTACTTCATGAATTTCAAAAATGTCTATCTCTTTCCGAAAAGCTGCTCTCAAATCTTCGCCCAGAGCATAAACCATGGATAATTTAACCCCCTCACCGCCGATAACCAAAAAATCCAAGTCTCTCTCCTCCGTCGCAATGCCCTTGGCATATGAACCAAATAAATCGACTGAATACCATAGGATTCAGCAATCGGTTTTACTATCTTTTGAATTTCATCTATACTGTATATTTTCATAGTCTGACTCCTCGTAGCCACAGTATATCACAGGCATATGTGAAACTCCATAACAGTATGATTGGGCTGCCGTTTACACCATTCCCATCCCCTACCTCGCCTTAAACGCCCAAAACTTATTAATAAAAAAGTTAACCGGCACACTCACCAGCAAATTAATAATCGGTGCAATGAATTCTGAAACTCCCAACACCTGAACCCACAGTACCATAAGGATTGAATTCAAAAAGAGCCCTGTAAATGAATACGAAATATATGTCTTCACAAGCGCCTTCCAGATGTTTCTGGTCTGACCTTCCTCCATGGTGAACACGAACTTGTTGTTCCAATAAAATGACCACAGCACGCTGAGCACAAATGCTATCACAGTCGCCACAAGGTAATCGAACTTCGGCAACAAGCCACCAGCTTTAAGGGCTATAAGCGTCACACTATACAGAACATACGAAATCACCGTGTTGCTCACGCCAACAATCCCAAACTTAACAAACTGCATCAGCCCCTCATGAACTGATGCAGTGTAATCCTTCTTAAGTAGACGGAAAAATCCGCCAACAATCACTCTTACAATTTTATCTACTATATTCCAAACCATCTTAAGGTTGAATCCTTCCTAATGCTTACTTCAAAAACTCCGCAATTTGCTTATCCATAACAGCAGTCACATCCTCACCATTGAGATATGCAACGGACCACTCTACAATCTTTTCCATTGTAATCTCTACATTCCAACGTGGTTGCCAGCCAAAGGTACTCTTCAGCTTGCTGCAATCCAGCTTAAGGAAATTTGCCTCATGAGGGCCACCATCATGCTTATTTACCCAAGATGCCGAGCCAAGAGAGGTTCCTGCGACAGCAGCATTCCACTTATCACAGAACAACTGTACCAACTCACCTGTAGTCCAACAGTCACTATCGTTTGGACCTACGTTATAGCTGCTAGCATATGATTTATCCTTATACTGTGCTTCTGCTACCATAAGATAAACCATAACGGGTTCGAGAACATGCTCATATGGGCGTGTAGAATATGGATTACGAACTACAATCTCCTGCCCAGCAGACACAGCACGAATACAATCAGGAATGATTCTATCATTAGCAAAATCGCCTCCTCCGATTACATTACCGGCTCTGCAGGTAGAAACCGCTGGTGCATCAATACCATAGTTTGCCTGATAATAATCATCTGTAAAAAATGAATTCTTGTAGCTTGATGTAACAAGCTCTGAGCATGATTTTGAATTTGAATACGGATCAAAACCATTAAGTTCCTCATTCTCTCGATATCCCCATTGCCATTCCTTATTAAAGTAAACTTTATCAGTAGTTACATTAACAAAAGAACGAACACTAGGTGTACGGCGAACTGCCTCACATATATTTACAGTTCCCATCACATTTGTCTCATATGTGTATACTGGGTCCTTGTAAGAATCACGTACGATTGGCTGTGCTGCCATGTGAATTACAATCTCAGGCTTTACCTCGTCAAATACCTTGAGCAGATGTACCAAGTCTCTGATATCACCTTCTACTGAATTCATCTTTGAAGCTAAACCGCACATTTCAAACAACGAAGGCTCTGTAGGTGCGGCTAATGCATATCCTGTCACATCAGCGCCAGCATTAATAAGAGCCTTACACATCCACGATCCTTTGAAACCTGTGTGTCCTGTGATTAACACACTTTTTCCCTTGTAAAAATCTAAACACATAATTTTATTCTCCATTTTATCTTTAACTTTGTGATTACAAATTTATCAATTCTATCTACAATCCGTATAGTGGTAAAATAATAAGTCGCCTACCGTTTAAACTTAAAAACGTAAAAGGCCTCGCATTACTGCGAGGCCCATATCATAAAAATGATAATATAATAATGCCCTATAGGCGTGATTCAAGATAGTACATCTTGTAACTATATTATATAGGCATAGATATCATTAGTCAACAGGTTTGTTTTGCAAATTCGCAGTTTTTCGATGTCCATATAGTTCTCTCAGCTTATCATCAATTTTATCCATAGCATTTGCCGAAAGAGAAATACCATATAAAAAATCAGTAGACTTTTTAGGTGTAAAAATTCTCTGCTTACTTATTGTAGTTATCTGATTCATAACTGCCATACTACCAGTTTTCATTTTTAGTATTTCTTTATCATTACGCTCAATTATCTTAAGTGAATCTCTGAGCTCTGATATCTTCTTAGACATATCGTCACGATTTTGCCTAATTTCAAAAAATTGCTTTTCATTCTCTATACGAACATCTTTAGACGAGTTTTCAATAATATTATAAGCGACATCTATACCTGCTTTAATCTTATTGATTTCTTCGAGTTCCTCTATCGCTCGTTTACGCAGCTGAACTTGAACGGCATTTGCCTTTTCAAATAATTCCGTACCCAAATCAACACATCTTGGATGAACACTTCTTCCCTCTGTAGAAGAAAGCGGAATAACAGTTAATACATCCGCACTATGCTTATTATCATTATCCAACACAACAGCAAAATGCATTCCACCTAATTCCTTACCTATGTTAAATCCAAAATTAACCCTAATAATATTACCTCGCGAATATCTAATAATTTTAGTAGAATCAAATCTATCTTCAAAGTCAACATACATAGAGAAAGACTCCAGCCAATAGGATATTAAGTCAGCCTTCTTTAGCAATTTATCATCGTCGCTATCAATGCATTTTTCCATAAAGGCATTGATTTTTCTAATGGCCGCTTTCTTATGTTGAATAATTTTTTCTTTATCGTTTATGCCTGTATGACTCATATTCTTCCATTCTAAATTTATTTTATTATTGCAATACAACGCCATCTATTCTAATACTAGTTTATAATTACTATCCGAGATTTACAATGACTTTATTATATCTATTCATGCATATATTAAAAATTAATCCTTTCCTCCTCAACAACAAGTGGCCTATTCATAATTCTCTGATTCATACTAAGAATATATTCTCCCATAAAGCCTAGGAATAACAGTTGCAAACTTCCTAGGAAAAACATTCCGATAAGAATAGGAGCTGTACCGGCAACAAATCTATCCCAATAGATTAGTTTTAAAACTAAATATACAATAGCTATTATAAAACTAAATAATGAAACTATTCCTCCAACAAAAGTAGCCAATCTAAGTCCTACCTTTGTGTATGAGGTAAAACTGAGCATAGCTATATCATAAAGCGTAAAAAAGTTATTGTGAGTTTTTCCTGCTCTTCTACGCTGCTGCTCGTATGGTATTTCGGTACGTCTGAAACCAAGTTCAGCCACAATTCCTCTTAAAAATGGCGTTGGGTCTCCTAAGTTTTTCATAACTTCAACAAAGGACTTGTCATATAATCCAAAGCCTGTAAAATGTTCTATCTGCTCTACCTCAGAAAACTTCTTTATCATCTTGTAGTAACAGGTGCGTAAAAATCTAATTACCTTATTTTCCTTTGATGTTGTTTTGATAGCACTGACAATCTTGTACCCTTTTTCCCATTCTGCTATAAGCTTAGGAATCATTTCAACAGGGTCTTGGAAATCTGCACACATCATTATTGTGCAATCGCCATCTGTCTGGGTAATACCATAATATGGAGAATTATTTTGTCCAAAATTCTTTGCGTTAAAGATTGCTTTTATCTTTTTATTCTTTACGCAAAGCCCCCTAATAATATCCCTTGTAGAGTCCTGTGAGTCATTATCTATAAATGTAATATCATAATCATATTGAGGAATCTTTGAAAATTCTTCAATAATGGCCTCACTCAAAGGTTCAACATTTTCCTGCTCATTATATGTGGGAATTAACACACTAATCTTTTTCATGACTCTTTTCCTATCATCTATTGTTTATTATTTTTTGCATACCATCCTCGAAGGATGTAAAATTTATCTCTCCAATTGTATTAATAAGATTGTCAAGGTTTACCTGAAGTCCTAATGGTGTCGAATTCATATTAAACTTAATAAGATTATCTTTACCAAGTAAACTCGCCATCTCATTTATATAACACTTTAATTGTCTTGATTTTTCGTTAGCAACACAATACACTCCGCTTAAATGAGCAACCTTTCCAAGTCTATAGAATATCTCTCCCGCATCTGCTTCATAAAGATAATTCCACATCTGCTCTCCACTTGAGAATGTAGCTACTTCGTTTTTAGCTAAGGTGTTCAAGGCATAATCAATCATTGTATCCTTGTTATCATTGATTCCATAGACACTGAAGATGCGTCCCCATAAATGCTCCATCTCATACTTGTCGCAAAGTTTTCTAGAAAGGTAGTTTGCTGAAAGTTTTGCCATACCATAAGCAATCAATGGGCTACATTTAGTCTCTTCATCAATAACAGCATCTACACGACCGTATTCTGCCTGAGAGCCTGCCCCCACAAATCGATGGCATCCCAATCTATGTGCTAACTCAACAGCATCAAGAGTATATTTGATATTCTTTTCCTGAAGAATCGCATCATCACGCTCCTGCTTGTTTGTATGCGCCCATGCAAAGTGATAGAACACATCATAAGAATTACCATCTCCAGTGACAGTTTCTAGTGTATCTAAATCTGCATAAGCAAGCTTTATTAAGTCAGATTTAGGTAAACGTGAAAGTCGACTGGTGCCCTCTCGCACAATTGCTAAAATCTCATCTCCATGCTCTATAGATTTTTCTATTAAAGCTACACCTATCATACTTGTAGCACCAGTTACGACTATTCTCATTATTATTTATCCTTATTTACTATCATTAATTCTTCCAATTCTTCTTTAGGAAGATAAGGGAACATATCCTCATAGTTTCTAGAAACGAGCGTACCATCTGGGCGTTTCTCAGAAGCTACACGTGGTACAAGTAACTGCCACTCAGGTGTCATAACCTCACATATTACAGGACCATCATAATCAAGAGCCTCTTTAATCTTTTCATCAACCTCATCTACAGAGCTGATTCTGATTCCCTTGATTCCGTACGCTTCAGCTATTTTCATTGCATCTGGGCACCATACACCAGAAGCTGGACTTTCACCGACAAATCTGTCTTCCATAAAGTTCCTCTGTGTATGACGAATTAATAAATATCCATTATTGTTGAAAATAAAAGTCTTAATTGGAAGGTTGTTGTGCTTAATTGTTGCAAACTCCTGGATGTTCATCTGTAAACTTCCATCTCCAGTAATAACGATAGTAGACTTTCTATCGTTTGCAAGACAAGCTCCGATACCAGCAACCCAGTATCCCATTGATGACAAACCACCTGTTGTAAGGTAATTCTGTCCCTTCTTTAACTTCCAAGTCTGACATGCAACGTGGAAGCATGAACCAGTGTCACACATAATTGCTGCATTGCTGTCAGCAATCTTTGAAAGTTCATTTACAAAATAGTATGAGTTAACAGGTTTTTCATCCTTATATTCGGGAAGACATACAGGATAATTTTCCTTTAAAGACTTGCAATAGGCAATCCACTCAGAAAAATCAGGGAGCTGATTATTTGCAAGTTCCTTATCCATCTGCACGAAGAAGTCCTTAGCGTCGGCCTTAACCTTATATTTTACATTAGGACCTGGCTTGTCTAATTCCTTTTGATCTATATCTACAACATAAATATATGCATTCTTTCCAAACTGCTTTGAATCATGACCTACTAAGGATGTAGCAAGTCTACATCCGACTGAGATTATAAGGTCAGCATTCTGGATTGCTATGTTTGCTGAACGCTCACCGTAGTTTCCTGGGCGACCAACATATAAATCGTTATCAGACTCCATAAGGTCTATTCCAAGTCTGGCTGTAATTACAGGGATGCGTGCCTTATTAACATAGTTGTAGAAATCCTCTCTTGCACCAGCAAGAGCTACACCCTGTCCTACAATAAACACTGGTCGTTTCGCATTCTTAAGCAGATTATACGCATGGCTTACTGCCTGCTTTACAGAAATACGAGGCTCAACTTTTGGTTCTGGCTCGTACCTTTCAAGATATTTTAAATCAACCTGAGCACTCTGAATATCAAGAGGCACATCAATCCATACTGGACCTGGTCTGCCAGTTGTTGCCTCATGATATGCTTTTTCAAGATAGTACTCTATCTTTTGTGGATCATCGATTGTAATGAAATACTTAACTGCTGGTTCTGCTAATGGCTTAATATAAATACCTTGAACGCCATACTGTCTAATACCAGTTTGCTCTTGATACTCTACGCATGATAACTTAGACTGACCAGAGATAACAATCATTGGAGATGAGTCTGTATAACCACCAACAACGCCGTTCATGGCATTTACTGCACCTGGACCAGCTGTAACAAGGGTAATCGCTGGCTTGTTCTTAATTCGACCATAAGCATCAGCTGACATAGCTGCACTCTGCTCATGATGTGTGCAGATAATATCGTAATTACCATTTTTACCAATGGCATCATTTAACCACATGGCCTGTCCGCCAGTAACCATAAATGCTGTATCAATGCCTTTTTTTGAGTAATAATCAAATATAAACTCTGAAACGTTCATCTAACAAAACCTCCCTACAATAATGATTCCAACTGTGAACTAACAACATCTGTAGACTGACCACTAAGCTGCTTTGCTACTTCAACAATAACATCTTCCTGACCACCTACGGCTTTTCTACGGCCAACTTCCATAAAGATATCTCTTGCATCTACGCCAAATGTCTCAGCAGCTCTGAGTACCTGAGTTCTAAACGCAGAGAATACTCCAGCCTGGCCGCTGACAATACTAACTGGGTCCTGCCCCATATCTTTAGCCATCAGTGTAGGCATTACATCCTGACTGGCATCAAGCATTCTATAGAAATTAATGCCTGTTTTAGTTCCATTCTTTTCAAGAAGAGCTACTAAATCTTCAAGCTGGCAGTTTCCTGCGCCAGCACCAAATCCACGTAAAGTACCATCAATAATATCTGCTCCCTCTTGAATTGCAATGTAAGCATTAGCAACAGCAATGCCCATATTGTTATGAGGGTGAAAACCTATATGAATATTCAAGCCATCATAAAGTGTTGAAATAACCTTTCTAACACGTTCCATGGTATATGCGCCCGCTGAATCCATAAGGATTACGCCCATAGCACCATAAGACTGCATCTTTTGACACTCTTCAAGCAAACGCTCTGGAGATGCCATATGTGTCATCATGAGAACACCATAGGTTTCTTTACCTTGATTTCTAAGAAACTCTATATGTTCGCGAGTTGTATCTGCCTCTGTACAGTGACAGCCGATTTCAAAAACTTCTACACCGTCTGCAATTGCTGGCTTAAGATTATCCTCGATTGTTCCAAAACCAGGTATCATATATGCCCCCAATTTTGTTTTGTCCAGATTGTTTCTTGCTGTCTGAAGCATTGTTCTTTCATCAATTGCTGCGAGCCCAACCTGAAGAGAGGATGCACCAAGGCCATTGCCATGTCCAACTAAAATTGTATGAACACCACTTCCATCCATAGCCTGGCAGTAATCCTTTATATTCTGAGCACTAAGCTGATGTTTTACTGCGTGATTGCCATCTCTAAGAGTGGAATCAAAAAGCATTAATTTAGCCATTAATTACACCTCCTAGCTTCTTTCTGGCATAGTTTTCTGCTATTTCAATAGCAGCACATGTAATAATATCAAGATTGCCTGAATACTTAGGTAAGTAATCACCTAATCCTACAACCTGTAATGTAGTTGTTACTCTTCCACTTTCAAATGTAGGAGGAAGAACAATCTTATATCCTGGAACATATTTCTTTATCTTCTGCTCCATTTCCATAACAGCTTTTGTAATTGCATCCATATCGGGATTATCAATTAATGCATAAACTGTATTGTGCATAGTAATAGGTGGCTCAGCTGGATTAAGTACAATAATCGCTTTAGTTTTATCAGAGCCTGTAAATTCTGTTAAAGCATCTCGTGTAGTTTGTGTAAACTCATCTATATTGTCTCGAGTTCCTTTACCTGCAGACTTAGATGCAATTGTTGCAACTATCTCGATGTATTTAACATCGGGATGGACCTTGCTTATTGCGTAAGCAATAGGTGTTGTGGCCTGACCACCACATGTGATGAGGTTTACATTATCCTCTTCAAGACATTCCTCTAAATTGATCACAGGAACACACATCTTTCCAACACGTGCAGGTGTTAGATCTATTGCAAACTTCCCTAAATCTTTAAGAATAGGTGCATTCGCCTTGTGTACGTTCGCAGATGTTGCATCAAAAACAATATCACAACAATCAGGATTGTTAATGATAGCATTAATCGAATCAGTAGATGTTGGGATACCCATTTCCTTTGCGAGCTGGATTCCCTTTGAATCTGCGCTACGTCCTGCGAACATACCACACTCCAGTATGTCCGATCTTTTTAATTTCATTAGAATATCAGTACCAATATTACCTGTACCAATAATTGCTACTTTTACTTTATTCATACTACTCTACCTTACTGATTTAATGCCTCTTCAATAACCTGTGCCATGTAATCAATCATAGCATCTGTCATTCCAGGATAAACTCCTACCCAGAATGTGTTATTCATAATAAATTCTGTATTTTCTAGATTTCCTACAACTCTGTAAGCATCTGTGTCTCTAATCTGATCAAAGCAGGGATGCTTGATTAAATTACCTGAGAAAAGAAGTCTTGTCTGAACATTGTGAGCCTCGATGTACTTTGTAACATCATTTCTCTTCACACCGCTCTCTGGCTTAACAGAGATGAGGAAACCGAACCAACTAGGCTCTGAACCTTCTGCAGGTGCTGGAAGGATAATTTTGTCTGCTACTGAGCTGTTCGCAAGTGCATCGTGAAGTCTTGCCCAGTTGTGACGACGTCTCTCGATAAATGATGGGAACTTCTTGAGCTGTTCTACGCCAACTGCAGCCTGAAGGTCTGTAACCTTGAGGTTGTATCCAAAGTGGCTGTATACATACTTGTGATCATAGCCCTGTGGAAGCTGACCATACTGACCATCATATCTATGTCCACAGAAATTATCCTGTCCTGATGGACAAATACAATCACGGCCCCAATCACGATATGACAAAATAAGTCTGTTGAGTTGAGGATTATTTGTATACACACATCCTCCCTCGCCCATTGTCATATGATGTGGTGGGTAGAATGAAGATGTTCCAATATCTCCCCATGTACCTGAGAATCTTGTCTCGCCATTGATTGTGTACTTTGTACCAAGTGCATCACAGTTGTCTTCAACAAGCCAAAGGTTATGCTTGTCACAGAACTCCTTTACTGCCTTAAGGTCGAACGGATTGCCAAGTGTATGCGCAATCATAACAGCTTTTGTTTTTGAGCTAAGTGCTGCCTCAAGCTGTGTAACATCGATATTGTACTGTGGTACTGTTACATCTACAAATACAGGAATAGCTCCATACTGAATCATAGGTGTAACCGTAGTAGGGAATCCTGCTGCAACTGTAATAACCTCATCACCACGCTTAATCTGTCTATCTCCAAGCTCTGGTGCTGTAAGTGTCATGAATGCAATGAGGTTTGCTGATGATCCTGAGTTAACAAGATGTGCAAATTTAACCCCTATCCACTGTGCAAATTCCTTCTCAAACTGATCAGAAAAGCGGCCTGTTGTAAGCCAGAAATCAAGCATAGCATCTGTGAGAGACTGCATTTCTTTCTCATCATACACACGTGATGCATAAGAGATTCTATCTCCCGGCTTGAAGTTTTCCTTAGAGTCCTTAGGCTCTTTAAAATCATGATAATAATCAGCTACAAGTGCTTTTATCTGCTCTCTAGCTTCTTCTTCTGTTTTCCAATTAGACATACCTTTTACCTCTTTTATATACTAAATTCTATTAGTCTTCCCATTTCTTCCATGGTGCCTTGTCTGCAGCCAATAGTTTTTCAAGCATTTCTCTTTCACGAATGTTATCCATGCACTGCCAGAAGCCACGATGCATGTAACTCATAAGTTGGCCTTCATTTGCAAGTGTCTCTAAAGGCTCTTTTTCAAATACTGTAGTGTCATCCTTAATCAAATCAAACACTTCTGGCTGAAGCACCATATAACCAGCATTGATTGGTGCGCCATCAGAAAGCTTCTTTTCGCGGAATGACTTTACTGCATTATCACCACCAATATCAAGAACACCTTTTGACTGATCCTGAAGTACTGCAGTAAGTGTTGCTAGCTTGCCATGGTTCTGATGGAATTCAATAAGCTTGTTAATATCAACATCGCATACACCATCACCATAAGTCATAAGAAATGGCTCATCTCCAACATACTTTTGGATTCTCTTGATACGACCACCCGTCATAGTATTAAGCCCAGTATCTACTACAGTAACCTTCCATGGTTCCATGTGTGTCTCATGAATAGTCATTTCCGACTTACCATTTGTGTAATCAAATGTAATATCACTATTATGAATGAAATAATCAGCAAACCATTCCTTAATAAAATGCTGCTTATATCCTGCACAAATTATAAATTCATTATGTCCATAATACGAGTATTCCTTCATAATATGCCAAAGAATTGGTTTGTTTCCAATCTCTATCATTGGCTTTGGTCTAAACTGAGACTCTTCTGAAATTCGACTTCCAAAGCCACCTGCTAATAATACAACCTTCATTTTCTTTCCCTTCTGTTCTTAATTACTATTTAGGTTCAAACAACATATAATTAAATATATGTTTTTCCCCATTAGCATCAATATAATCAACACTAATATGAGAAGAATCATAAAACTCAGCCAAGCCCTCTCTATCTACACTTGTCCAATAACAAATAGCATCGCTCAGCTCGGTCTCCTGAACAACAAACGAATGATTATGGTTCATTATAAAATCTTCAAGTTCTATCCAAGATGATGGAGAATGATTAACATCATCCCATTGTATGCTTTTTATTTTGGGTGATAAGATTTGATGATAAGCACTAGTACTTCCAAACATATAGCAATCATCCACTGGCAAACTTTTTTCAAAATTTGTTAAATAATTATATGTATTATTCATATCCCAATACGTTTGTGCGCATCTCAATCCTGTTGGCAAAATATATATAATTCCACACAAAAACAGTATGGATAATAATCCTACAATATAACTACACTTACTATAATTATTTACTAATTCCTTTTCATACGCCTCATCAAACTTTATTGCTGCTACCAATATCGCTACAATAAATTCAGACATTATTAAATTTGTCCAGGCAGCTCTGTTATAAAAGTAAACAAATAGCATTATTCCCATCGCCGAAAACATCGCCAATATAGAATTTGATTGTAGCCCCATTACTTTATAATACAATTCATTACCTAATATAAAGCAATAAAACATTAAACAAAGAATCCAAATAATATTCGAATAGCTCGGTTGAAGTGGTAGTATATCCACTTGTAACAATGGATATACAAATGTTTTTATTGACATCCATCTTCCGCCCAATACAACTATATTTAAACAAGATGTTATAAAATATGATGCAAAAAATTCTCCAATTGCTAATGATAGAACACTTATGAATATTTCTACAACGCTTTCCTTAAAGGAAAAAAATAAGTAAATTAGCAAACTCAACGCGTAAACTATTCCCATATCCGTATTCCAAATTATAAATATAACGCCTAGGAAATAGAAAATAACACATCTTGTGATTTTTTTCACTTTGTCCGTCAAAAGAATAGCTAATAGCACTACGCCTAACGATACGTGTCTGTGAGGTATCCCCTGAGGATATAAACCTCCACTTGATTCAACTATATAAAACAATATTACACTAACTATGACAAAGAAACTCACATTATAATTTCTTATTGTTTTTTTAATCCAATAAAACAGGCTAAACAATATAAATATCATCTCCACCGATTGAGTGAATTGTACAGTATATATATTTAACCCAAGCAATTTAAAAAATGGTAGATAAATCAACGCATAATGACCATAATAAGATAATGCATCTGTACTATATGGAATCCCATTATATATCTGTACAACATTATTATAGTATGCCTGAAAATTATAACTATCGAGTAAGCAAGCCGGTCTATATAACAATAAAGAGATTATAATAGCAAATACTATATATATACTTGTGTTTATTTTCCATATATTATTCTTAATGAATTCATTTATACAAGCAAATCGTTTAGATAGATAAATATATATACAAGTAAAAACTATAGATAAGCTAACCGTTAATGTATTAATACCTACATCTGTTTTGAAATACATTGTTTCTGAATTATAATGCAAAAAAAATATCAGCGCCCCAAAAACTATCGTATATACGTACCCCCCCCCACGAGGTCAAGAGCATTTTGTCGAGATTTCGGCTATCAATAATAGAATTATACCCTAGTTTTCTTGTTGATTTAGAGTATTTATCGCCATAAATAACTATTAAATAGAATAAAGTAGATACCCCTACTCCTATGACAAACTGCATAGTATTTGACATTGCTGTATTTTTTAAAACAAGTAATACTATAATTACACTAAATCCATATAGCATGTTGTTCTCCCCTTCTAATATATATCACTTAACTTCACATAAATTTTGCCATCTATGTTAATTATTGAATCATCATAAGGATAAACGGCCATTTCGTTAATCTTCTCAATATTTTCATATATTTGATCCTTATCATCAACAAAAGTTATTGCAATTGAGTAATTATTATTAAAAAATGCTTGTAGAATGCCACTAGCATATATTTCTCCTGCACCACCTCCTAGTCCATAACCATATGTATAAAATGAATTCTCCATCGATTGCAAGACACCCTCTGTTTTCAAAAAGTCATATGGCGCATCTCCTACTATTATTATTTCGGTCTCTTGATTATATCCGTCAGTAGATTGTATTCTTTCAGCCAATGCTGGTAGTTTTGCTTCATATTCTTTATTAATTAATACAAACTCTTGATAAACTGTGTTTTCTTCTTTAACCCAATTAATATATATTAATAATGTGATACATATAATAAATATTTTAAAGTATTTTAACACATATTTTAATACAGAGTTATCAGCGACCCGATCTTGATTGTCATTTATCTTATCAATTAGCACTAACGGAATAATAGTTGTTATTCCAAAAGCACAAATAGTTATGTAATAATAACTCGTATTTTGGGACAAAACTCCAATAAAATTTGCACACAAAGGCACACCTACAATTACATATACTAGTAATACTACAGATTTAATGATATTATTTTTCCGTTTCAGTATATCTGATTCATAAATACTTTCTTTTACCTGTATTACCGCAATAAACAACAATGAAAAAATTAATATTATACCTAAAATAGATTTTTTACCTGATAGTATTCCCAATGAATTCTGAGTAAAATAAATTATATAATTCTTATATGCCACTTTTATTGAATTCACCAAAACATTAAACGATAATATGCTTCCCATATCATCTATGCCTTTATAACTACTAAGTACAATACCTTTAACATGTACTATTATTCGCAATATAATGTAATATAGAATTGTTGCAAATGCAGCTGAACATATATAGACAATCGTCTTATTTATTATTTTTCTAATTGCTATCTTTTGGTCAACTAAATCAATTAAAACATTCATCAATAACAATGTTAAAGCAACGCTAATGTTTGCCTGATATGCCCCCACAGACAATGTTAATACTGCTATACCTGCAATAATAGCTATTACATTTCCACTAATAATAAAAAAAACTGATATTACAGCTAGCAAGAACGATCCACCAAAATAATCACCTGCATGGTAAATCAATGCTGTACCTACTGATGGAAAACAAGCCACACATAATGCAATAATTTTCTGAATCAAACTATTTTTAACATTTAATATCTCAATAATAAAAACAGCAGACAAAGCATAACAGGCTATCCCTATCAAACCAGAAACAAATGGCACATCATATTGTCCGTCAACTGACATAAGAGGAGTTACAAACCATTTCCCTTGGGTTATGAGCCAAGAACCATCACTTCCTGTGAGTATAATTGAATCATGGTTATGTAAACCCTCAGCAATTATCACTAAATGAACAATTAATCCTACAATAAAACAAACTATAAAATTAATAGAAGGTTTTTTCTGTCTAAAAATCTGTTTATGATCCATTGTTATATTTTTCATAATACTATTAAATCATCTCCGTTATTATTAATATAAACTAAAAACTCTTTAATACTAGTTATAGATTTATTCACTATAATCATTTGATACGAGGATACGTATGAGAATTCTTTCTATTTTCGACCTAATTATTTAATCCATTTTCATTACTAGATTCTCCAAACACTTTTTTTAACTCTTCAACATCTACCTTATATTCATCCATAGCTATATATGCTTCTTTTTTTGTAATCTCAGCATTTATAGCAACATACTCTAGTCCTAGCAAATATGCCATGCTAGAATATAAATAAAATTTAAAATCATCCGGCATTATACAAAATATTTTTGTACCAGGTTGACAAAAAATCATATTCGCCATTGCCGCCCCCGTCGAAGCGACAATTAATTTTGACGATGCAAAAAGAACAGACTGTTCTTCAACAGTTAGCTTTTCTGGATATACAACCTCATATTTATTATTAATAAAATAATCTACTACTTCCTTCTCATTTATCAATCGTGAATTCGAAGTATCTCTTCTTGAAATAATAATTTTTTTATATGACGAAACCGTTTCGTCCTGAAACCTAAGTCTGTCTCTTAATTTTATAAGAAGCCATTTAGAAACAATATAGTCTTCAATATCAAAGTAGTCTCTGCTTTTCAAATTGCCTGGCATAAAAGTTGTATCCGAAGCGTAAATCATCGATGCAACCCTGTAATGCGTATTTTTTTCTAACCATATGATAGGATGATTATAAATATTACACTTGTCCAAAATCATCTTAAGATTAGAATTATTCTTTACTACCTTATCTACTAATATAGGTAAATGTCGATATTCCTCTACCTCGTCTGCCAACACCAGTTTAGAGAGACTTTCAATCATAAAATGATAATAATTATTATTGCCTGCTTTTATTAAACTAATAACTTTATCTTCTATTATCTTTTCTTCTCTTTTATAAATTATCGCACATTTACGATTGTTGAATATTAAATCTCCATATGCTAAATCCACCTTATCTATTAGCGACGATTCTATATCTGTATATAAAATATTACCTGTACTAATAATATTCGTTTCACCGACTACAAGTGCATTATCTATTTCTACTAAACATAACTCTGGGACATTCATAATACATTCTGTCCCATCTCTTTCTGTATTAAAATGTGGAGGAACATATACCGTTGTTTGTTCTTCCCTCCTACATATTATTCTTTTTCCTGCCCGCGACACCTTCTCTATATCGAGAATACTGATTCCTAATACTTCATTATCTATCAACCCTTTTTGTATATTTAATATAACTAGACAATACATTCTTAAAATCTTAGGTATAAGAGCTTGTATTAAAAACATTATTTTACTTATAAATATTTTACAAATACATATTACTTTATGTCTGCATCCAGTACCTCTACATATTATCTTTTTATCATCAACCTCTCTGTTCTTATAGCATTGTATCTTACTATTAAAATATTTAACAATTACTTTTAATATTATTTTCTCCATATCTAACTCATAAATTCTTTATACTTTGGGAGTATATCTTCAGTTTTTCCGTACGCTTTCATATTTCCTTCATGAATCCATAACACTTCATCGCATAAATCCTCAATAGTGTTTAGATTGTGCGATACTATTACAACAGTATGATTATCATCTTCTATCAATTTTTTCATTTCGTTATAACTTTTTCGTGCAAAATGCTCGTCGCCAACTGCTAGAACTTCATCAATTAAAATAATATCAGTGTCTAACTGTGTATAAACTGAAAATGCCAATTTCGAATACATACCGCTTGAATACGACGATACCGGATAATCAATAAACTCTCCTATTTCAGAAAACTCAATTATTGTAGGCATTCTTCTTTCTATTTCTTCCTTTGAAAAGCCCAAAAGCAATCCAGATAAAATAATATTTTCTCTACCTGTGAGTCTATCATTAAAACCAACGCCTATAGAAATAAGGCTTACTTTATTTCCATGTAAATCAATACTTCCCTTATCCACACCAAAAATATTGCAAATAGCTCTCAAAAGCGTTGATTTTCCGCTTCCATTTTTTCCTACAATACCTACTATCTTTCCTTTTTTTACCGAAAACGTAATATCCTTAAGCGCATTTATTTTTTTTGAACTACTTAATCCATTATTCAATATACTCTTTATTGACTTTCCTTGCTGAACTCTATATGAAACAGATATATCATTTACCTCTATAACAGTCTTATCCATTTTTATATCCTTTTTACATAATCATTTTCATTTCTATTAATTAACGATATGGCAATTATTGATGTTATAACACCAATAACCAACCACGCAATTAGCTTATTCAAATCAGGAATCGTACCATACAATAACGAATTCCTGAATGCATCAATAAAAAAAGCAGGTCCATTAAATGTTAAAAGTAACTCGGAAAAAGGTGTTGGGATCATAGTTCTAACATCATAGAATATGCCAGAAAAATACATCCAAACTGTCATTATAATTCGCATAGCGTATCCCAAATCCTCTATATATACACCAAAATTAAGTAAAATTAGGCCAAATCCAAATGTATTGATAACAAGAACTACCAGCGTAGGTACTATCCATATCATGTTAATAGAGAAATTAACCCTAAAAATCAGCATTAATACGATAGTTAATCCAAAACTTATCAAAAATTTAAACCCTTCAACAAACATCTTCACTATTAATAATATATATTTTGGGAAATATACTTTACTTACTAATGTTTCGTTTTGTTTTATCATTGTCACACTTGAACTAGATACAGTATTAAAAAACCCCCATATTAAGTTTCCTATAAATATAAAAACAGGAAAGTATGAAATACTATTATTAAAAAGCCATCCAAATATGATTGCATATACCACCATGATTCCTAGAGGTTCCAAAATCCACCATACCCAATTTAAGTACGATCCAGATACTTCAGCCTTTAAATTCGCTTTAGCCGCAGCAATCATATATACTCTGTATTTTATAATATTCTTAAAGAAATCCACTGTTAATCCACCTTTACTTTACGCCAACATTTTCTCGACTAATTTTAAACCAAAGTAATTTTGTTTCTCTACTGTATTCTTTGTATTTATCAATCATTTCACTAGTAGGTTCGATTTCAATATAATCATTCTTTCTATAAAACTTTACTGCTCTCTTATTTACCTCTGACACACACCAATATATATCATTTATGCCTAAATCTTTATTGTTCAATCCAATTTCTATTATTTTTTTCATTCCCCATATTCCATACCCTTTTCCCATAGCATCTTTTCGAATAGTAATCGCAAACTCAGCATTTTTGCTATCTCTATCTATATCTTTAAGACTTACTGTCCCCATATATTCATCGCAATCATTTACAATTGCTAAATGTAAATTGCAACATTTTTTATAATCATTACACTGATTAACCGCATAGTCAATAAACTGTCTGCAATCCTCTATCGTCTTATTCTTAAAATCTGCTGCCAAATCTTTTGTAACATCTTCATCGTGCATCCACTCTAACATACGGTATGCGTCATTTTGTTTTAATAATCTAATTTTCATGTTCTTTCTTCTTCACCCATAAGTTTTTCTAATAGCTTTATATATTGTCTACATTTTTTCAAATTTACTTTGCATGACTCCGCGCTGAACGCAAAACTGCTATTTACTACATCTGCATCAAAAAATAGGACCTTACAGCCTATCATATGTGCCATTGATGAATAAATATAAAAATTATATTTTCGAGGAATAAAACAACCTATTACAGCATCAGATTTGCAATATATTACATTTGTTAAAGCGGCTCCAGATGCTCCCACAATACATGATGCTTCTGCAAATAATCTCACTTGGTCAGCATAGCTAACTTTTTCTAAACAAATTATTTCATATCCATATTCAACAAATAAAGCTGCCACATCTTCCTCATTTTCCAATCGAGAAAAACCGCTATTTCTTCTAGAAATGAATATTTTCCTTCTTTTATTCTTATCAGTAGCCTCTATATGTATATTATTTCTTACGTTATACACTGCCGATTTAGAAATTATATTATCACTAATACAAAAATATAAATTGCTCTTTACATTAAATGGCATCCAAGTATTTACAGACGGATATATTACTTTATTGCAAAAAAGTCTTTCACCAAAATCGATAAACTCTATCTTTTGCTCACCTAATATTCTTTTTATTAATGAACAATACTGTGGATATTTTTCCGCATCTTTGTCCAGCAAAACCACATATTCTTCATTTTTGATATTGTCTTGTATATATTTAAATCTTGACAATAGTTCTATTGTCAAATGATAATAATTACTAGCAGCTAAACCACTTAAATTTACAACTGTATTTTTTATACTTCTTATATCTTTCGACACCTCAATATAAAAGTCATTTCTATCAGCTTTCAAAATAGGTCCAGCTATATAATCCACTCTATCATCTTTGTAATTATCACAAACATCAGTAAGAGCATACTCATCAGCCATCATTACAGCTGAACCACCTATTACTACCACATCTTTTAATTTGCATATATATATTTCAGGTGAATCACAATAATGTTCTTCTCCCTTAATATCAGGATAATAATCTGCCTTATAAACCATTCGTTTTTGTGGTTCTTCTATATTCTTAATCCAATAATCTTTTAGATAACAATACTCCTTTACGGAAAGCGGTTTTAATCTAAGTAGCTTATCTCCATGACTCAGAGCGCGAAACCGTATATATGCATATTCTAAAAATGGAATGCGTCTAACTAATCTATATATCAATACAATAATGTAGTTAATAGTCCGTTTTAGTTTATTCAAAGTTGTTCACCATATCGATAACATACTCAATCTGTTCATCGGACATTCCATAAAACATTGGAAGACTTAACTGTGTTGCACTGATTTCCTCAGCAATAGGGAAATCACCTTCTTTAAATCCTAAATCCTTGTAGCACTCCTGTAAATGCATTGGGATAGGATAATGCTTGTTTGTTCCAATTCCATTATCATTAAGGAACTTCTCAAGTTCATCTCTACGTGAGCATCTGATACCAAAGATGTGCCATACAGGATTAGCGTATTCTGGAACGTATGGAAGAATTACATTTGGATTTGTAATTCCTTCCAAATATTTTTTAGCAATTCTTCTTCTCTCCTCATTCATTCTAGTAAGATGAGGGAGCTTTGCTGCGAGGAATGCAGCCTGCATTTCATCTAATCTAGAATTGTTTCCCTTGTAGATATGGTGATATTTGTAATCTGATCCGTAGTTACCTAATGCACGTACTTTCTCAGCTAACTCCTTATTCGAAGTTACTGTTGCACCTGCATCACCAAGCGCACCGAGGTTCTTGCCTGGGTAAAAACTAAATCCTGCAGCATCGCCAAATGAACCAATGACCTTTCCATTATAGGTTGCACCATGTGCCTGTGCGCAATCCTCAACTACAAATAAGTTATGCTTCTTTGCAATCTCCATAATTGGGTCCATATCACATGGCTGTCCATATAGGTGAACTGGCATTATAGCCTTTGTCTTGCTTGTAATAGCAGCTTCAATCAAACTTGGATTAATGTTAAATGTCTTAATATCAGGCTCAACAAATACTACCTGTGCTCCAACATAAGTTACCGCAAGAGCTGTTGCAATGTATGTGTTAGAAGGAACAATTACCTCGTCTCCTTCGCCAATGCCAAGTGCTTTTAATGCCAGCATTAGTGCATCAAGTCCATTACCTACACCAATGCAATATTCAGAATCGCAGAATTCTGCAAAAGCTTTTTCAAAAGCTTCATCCTCTTTTCCTTCAATATACCAACTTCTGTTATATACTCGCTCAAAAGCTCCTCTTAATTCCTTATCTAATTCTTTCTCCATTGGGAGAAAACTTACAAATGGAATATTCATCGTCTAATTATCCTTTCTATTCTCTACATACTTTAAAAATTCGTCATAATCACGTATATAGTCATTTTCATCATATAAATCAGATGCCAAAACCATTAGTACCGCATCTGGAGAGAAGTCATACATTTCTCTCCACATAGCATTAGAAACATATAAACCTTCATATGGTTTTTCTAATGGTATTATCTTCTTTTCTTTGCCATTATCTAACAAAATTTTACAACTTCCACTCACACAAAATAATATTTGTTCTAAGGATTTATGTGCGTGAAACCCTCTACGCACACCTTCTTTTGTGTCATACATGTAATAAACCCTTTTTATTTCAAAGGGTATATCTTTATATTCTTCAAGTGCAACCAGTTGGCCTCTATCATCTCCATGAGGCTGAAACATATATTTTATTACTTGCATCGTTTTCTATCCTTTCTTTATATAAACTATTGTATTATATACTTTATAACATTACAAAATCAATAAAACTCCCACTCTTAAAATGAACAAAATCTCACTTTTTCAATAGCCAAAGAATTTTATCTCTTATGAATTCATATAAGAAAACGATTGATACTAAAGGATATCTTAAAGCTAATAAGATAGCAGGACAATAATCTTTTTCAGTTCTAAAATTTATAAAACCTCTTAACATCCAATTGCTATTTTTTTTCTCAACTTCTATTTCTAATTTGTTAAAAAGTTTTCCATCTTTCAATAACATTTCGTTAGGATTTGATGACACTCCATCCATTCGATACCTTATACCCACTATTTCATATGCAACTTCTATTCTTTCATTTTTAGTGCATTTATAAATAAATGGTCCATCTTCCCATAATATGTATCTTTCACTAAATCCACCAATTTCCACAAAAAAATCTCTTTTAAAATACAGAGCACTTCCTGATGCCATATTCTTATATATTGCTTTGATGAATCTTTCGTGTTGTTCTTTTCTATCCCAATTCTGTATTATTTTTCTATCTGCAAGATGTGGTAAATACCCTAAAAACATATCATTTGAATCTACGCAGTACCTTGTTACGGCTAGCGTATTACAGCGTCTGTCAAGAAACTCTTGTACAACCTCCGAAACAACATGCGAATTATAAAATATATCATCTCCCGCTAAAAACATGATATACTCACCCGATGATTGTCGTACCGCATTGTTTAGGTTCTTGACTGTGCCTATATTATTACTATTAACAATCAACCTAAATGCTTCAATATTACCCTTCTGATTTTTTTTTACAATACTATTTATCAAATCAATCGGACAATTTTCAGATCCATCATCTGTAATAATATATTCAATACGACCATAATCTTGACCTAATACTGATTTTATAACCCTCTCTATATAATCAAATCGTCTATAAGTTGGCGTTATTATTGATACTAAAGGTAGCATTTCATCCTCTCTTACTAATAATATCTGTACTTTTTACCATATATCATTTTACATAGATAAAATTTTCAATAATGCATTATCTAACCTTGCTTTATATAATATCATATACAACTTAACAATACTTCGTATAAACAATCTTTCTCCTTTAGGTCTAAAAAAACTAAGCTGCTCATTTTTCTCAAACCCATAATAATGGTTTGTCAACCAAGTCATTATCTCATTCTTGTAATCTCTCAATTCATCATACGGCGTTGAATTTGCCACATACAGAATATGGTAAATTGCTGTTTTAGTTAAGAAATAGCAATAATACTCATCTCTTTCAAATGAAATATTTTCCAGTTCATTGAATAAATTAATTACGTTCGTCTCATCTGATTTATTCTTGTGAATTGTATTAGATACGGAACTATTGTTAATCAACCAGTTATATCCCACATAAGTACTATAATAAACTTTCCTCGTTAGTGCATAACATTGTATATTAAAATAAATATCCTCCCCAAAAGGTGCAGGGAGGAATTTAACATTGTTATCTCTTATAAAACTATTTTTATATAGTTTTCCCCACGGTGTAATATTCATATATTTACACCATTTATTATTTGTTAACACCACTTTTTCTTTAATCTTACCATCGCAATACACATGATTATATCCAGTTATAACAATATCCGCATTTGTAGTAATAGCTTTGTTATATAAAGTTTCTATATACATGCTTGACATTGAATCATCTTGATCCATAAATGCAATATACTCTCCAGAAGCATTTACTAATCCAGAATTTCTAGCCGCCCCTTGTCCTGCGTTTTTTTGTCTTATTAGTTTCATGCAACAATATTGCATACCACCAAGGTCATTGTATTTGGCTGTTATATATTCACTTGATCCATCACTCGATCCATCATCTACAAATATCAGCTCTATTTTTTTATATGTTTGTTTCCCAATTTGTTCAAATATGTTATCAATATAATTTTTTCCATTATAGATTGGGATAATAATTGATACATAACCTTCCATTAAACTATACCATTAGAAATAATTTATTTTCTTTACGCACATTTCTTAATTTAATAATTTAAATATGCCTTGCTATAAAATTTCATCAATATCCTTGCAAACCATTTAGGCCAAAACCTACAGAAAATATCGAATTCATTTTCATATCTTTCATTTGATGTTTTTAACAATAAAGCAGTTTGATTCATATCATTCATTCTATGATACAATAAGATATGGTCAACATATACAAAAGAACCCTTTTCTTGTGAAAGTCTTTCCCATAAATCCCAATCCATTGATGCCTTATATTCTTCTCTAAAAAGTTGTTTAGGCATTTTGGATTTAACACAGATTACTGATGGATGTGTAATCGGATCCCCAAAGCACAAAGTTAATCTTTTCCCTAACCTTTTATTAATTAACCATTTTATCTTTGTCGGCCACAGCAAGAATTTTTTTATTTTAATCATAGATGATTGTTTTTCATCAACAATATCATTATGAATCTCTATATAGTCCGTAAATGAAATAATCGGATCATTGGCCATATTTAAAGCCTCAAGGCTTTTTTCAACAAATGTCTCTTTTAATATCTCATCCTGATGAGCGAGCATAACCAATTCTGTATCTGCTTGCTTCATAGCAAAATTATAGTCGTTTATTTGCCCACCATTTGGATTAATTCTCACTTCTATTTTATATTTTTCAGCTATATTTTTTATGTACTCATTCGGTGTCGATGTAGAAATTAATATTTTAGGCTTAACAGTTTGATTAACTATAGATTCTACACTCTCCTCTAAATACTCGCATTCTTTATAAGAACATATAACAAGTGTTAAGTCATCACCAGTGTAATTATTATATCTTTTCATTTAATTTTTCTCCCAAATATCTATAGTATAACCGATTTAAATTTATCAATTTTCATCATTTACCTCATTTTTGTCATATTCATTTAGCGCAATTTGTTGTGAAAGTTTTCTAATACGTTCTGAAGCTCTTGATAGCGCTACTGTTAGTGAGAAAACTATTGCAAGTATAAACATTATCCCCAAGAAAAACAAAGTATTTGTAAGGCTATATACACCTATAAGATTAGATATAAACATCAAGAATCTTGGGAACAGTACTGCAACTATCATCAATACGTCTACGAGAATCCATATAAGTGCATATTTTAGCTGTAATTCTTTCTTCTGTATAAAACGTAAAATACCAATCAAAGCTATTACCAACACAATAAATATAAATACTTTTATCCTTGTCGTTTCCATATAAATCCTTTTCCTCTTGATACTTCTACAAATATAGCCAGTGTAACCTTTATCATATAATAAATAGATTTTCTTGCACTTATAGAAGATTCTCCACCTTGTCGTTCATTCATAACAACAGGTATTTCTATTACTTTATACCCTCTTGAAACAAGTTGCACATCTGTTTCTGGCTCCGGATAATCGCTAGGATAATCTTGCGAAAACAATTTGATAGCTTTTTTACCTACCATCCTAAGCCCTGATGTTGGATCGGATATTAGTTGCCCTGTTAGAATCTGTATTAATCCAGAGAAAAATTTAATTCCTACTCTTCTAATTGAGCTTGACTGAAATCCCTTATTCTCTAAAAATCTTGATCCTATTATCATATCTGCATTATTTTCTACTAATGCTTGCTCCATTGTTTTTAAAAACTCTGGATTGTGTTGCCCATCTGCGTCAACCTGAACTGCAACATCGTAGCCATGCCTAGATGCAAATCTATAGCCTGTCTGAACTGCTCCTCCAATCCCAAGGTTTACCGGAAGATTTAAATGTGGAATACCATATTGTTCGCACATCTCTCTCGTATGATCTGTCGATGCATCATTAATTACTATTACATCATAGTCTGGAGATAAATAATTTGCACGTCTCACAGTGTCTACTATATTAGATTCTTCATTATATGCTGGAATTATAATCAATTTTTTCATAACCAGAATAAATCCTTATATATTTTCTTATTTCAGCGAATTGAGATTATTACATTCACCATTAGTCTCTATATTATTCCAATGTTAAAAATGTATCCAATATATATAAAGCTTGCCATCGCAATGTACTTTTGCCCTGTTATTTTTGGTATGCTACCTTTATTAAATGGTATAGCTATAAGCGGCATCAAGCAAGGCAAAAAATATCGCCCCTGTACTCCGGTCAAAACTTTTTCCCCATAAGTAGTCATCAAGAATCCGGCACATATAATTAATAACGATTCAACCAGTACTGTCAAAATTATTATATAACGTGCGCTAGTATTCAAATAAACCGTTTCATCTTCCGTTTTCATATAGGCTGCTAAAACCGTAATAATTATTAATCCAATTACTAAGTACTCTGGTATTGACGATGATACAGCCATTTTTATACCAAACATTCCCTCAATGTAGCTAATCAAATTTTTTTCAATTGTATTTAATACAATTATCATTGTTTCAAAAGGATTATGGAGAACATAACCTGCACTATAATATTGTTGTAACGAATGAACTACACTAATAGAATTATTGGCACTGATTATATTTGTGTTTAGCTCCAAGGTTGAAGTACTTACTGTTACTATCGTATACATTTTACTTATAATTCTATTTATAGCTATCACAGATATAATAAATGTAACTGTCTTTACCCATCTGTCTCTTAGATTTTTAAAACACTCTTTGTTTAACACAAAAAATAGCAAAATATGAACATAATATACAGTCTTAATAGGTCCAAACAAACTGATTAAAAAAACAAGTTTAAAAATATCCACCCATTTTATTACAACTTTATTTAACGCAATATGTATTATAATTGCCACATATAACATCGATAATATTATGATAATAGCATCATAACTAAATGACGTTACTTGCTGTAGTAACATTGGATTTATCATTACTAAAACAGCTAATTCTTTTTTTAATGGTAATATTTTTAATGTATAATAACAAGCAAACAAATACGTAATAAGTACAAAAACTCTTGCTAAAGTATATGCTTGAATGAAATTCAATGATAATAATCTTCCTATTGTAAGTCCTAATGCTGGAATAAGATGACCTATTGGATAAACCTGCGGATTTAATGCTGATCCTACTGCTCTCGTTCCAACAACGATAGCACCATTGGTATTATCTATACCAGTAAAATCTAACCCTTTATCAAGCAAAAGACAGTAGTTTTCATTTGCATTATTATCATTGTTTAATTGATAAATGTACTCATTTTCAATCTCAGTAACATTGCTTCTCCCCATAATAATATTAGAAAGCATTAAACTAGAATAATAATGATAATCATCATCGTTCACGGCTCCAGGCGAAATCATTAGTAAAACAACGACGCCAATAGTTCCAACTACTATAATTGCATATTTTTCTATTTTTTCTTTCCTGAAAAACCAACATACATTTAAAAGCAAAAATAATACTATAAGTGATGTTATTACAAAAAAATTTGGATATGACTTACAAAATGCTACGGCAACATATCCGTCTAGCGGACTGGCATATATGCAATCATTAAATGATATATTATTATCTTTATTAATTGAATCTTGCGCACCAGTCATCCTTATTTCTATTGCATTATTTTTCTCCAAATTCTGTGCCTGAATAACAATATCATATGTATTTTCTTTTTTTAAAGGATTATTCAGATTTAACTGTATCCATCCAGACCTTTCGGATAAGTCACTTTTAGGTAAATCCCACGTCTGCACGTATGATTGATCCTCATTCGCGATAGATACAGTGAAATCCCCATCATAATTCCAATCTGAAGCAGATATAGGTAATTCAATTGTATCGATTCCATCCACGTTACATTCAAATGGTTGTACTAATACTACACCATCATAAATTGGCATATAAAAATCATATTCATTCTGAGTTTTTTCAACAAAATAATGTTTTATGGGAGTTATTCCGTGTACCGTATAAAACACACCAATAATAATAAAGAAAATTATATTTAATATCAGCCAGTTTCTATTGTTTCTTATCCATATAAAACTCTTAGTAAACATATTTTCTCCTATAAATATCAAAAAATATAAACTCTGTAATTAGCAATACAATTATACTCAAAGCTATCCTTGTCCATTCCTTGCTTGTTGACTCACCATATCCAACAACTGCAAAAATCATATTTCCATCCTGGTTCTCCCCTCCAACAACCAGTCTTATCGTATCATATTCTGTGTTTTGTTTTTTTACAGTAACCGCACTGTATGGGTCAACAGTATCTGAAGTTATCTTTATCAAGCATTCATGGCCATATAAATCATAAAAAAATGGATTCTCTACATCAAGTTTAAGATATGCATTGCATTCTATATCAATTGTATCTACATGCCATTTATCAATAGTTTGACCCTCAGTTTCATCTATTAGCTCAACATTTATACTTCCCAAGTTGTTCCGCTCGTATGTGTACATATACAAACTAATATATGCAATTGTTTTTTTGTTGCAAATAAAATATTGTTCGACACTATTCCCTTCTAATATTTCACCGACATTCTCAAGTTCATTAACATCAATAATACTACTATTAATTACATACTCCTCACCATAAGATACTGGAAAGTCCTGTTTTATAAAATCCACCATGATGGGAATTAGGCATATAATCCCTATGCATATAGCAAATAATAATACTATTGCTTTATGTAATATAATCTTTCTCTTAATAAGGAAACACGAAAGTCCTACTACTATAGCAAGAACAATAATGTTCCATATGAATAAATTTATCATTTATCACCTCTGTTTATTATAAAGAATTCATTTTTATCCTTTATCTTTTTTACGGTTTTTATATTTTATTTTGAATCTATTTAGCACTAAATCAATCGACTCTATGACCATTTCATCCCTAAATAATAGAAGAATAATGCCATATACCAGCATACCTAATATTATTAAGATAAGAGTATTTAAAGCTGAAGCAACAAGTTTCGTAGAAGCTACAAGTACTGCTCCCAACATCACAACTCCTGCAAACCAATATTTCACGCTGGATAATAATATCTTTGATATAGATAGCTCGTCCTTAATGACATAAAAATATATAAACATTGTTATTATTTCAGCTAATAACGATGCTAATGAAGCTCCCATTGCATATAGTCTTGGTATAAGTAATATATTTAGGCTTAAATTGATTATCGATCCAGACCAAACAATGACTGTGCATTTGTTTTCTCGCTTTGTAGGAATCAAATACTGCGAACCACTTATGCAATTAATTCCCATGAAAATTATTAAGAAACTAAGAACGTAAAGCAACGGGCCAACTGGTTCATAGCCATCTCCAAAGAACCATGGAACCATATTTTTTGTAATTCCTATTAGTCCCAAGCATAGCGGGATAGATATCATCCAAACAAATCTATATCCCTTATACATATACTTTTCTAACATTTCTTTATTCTTGTTGCTAAAGTAATAGCCTATTCTTGGAATCAAAACTACTGCAACCGATGTAACAACCATTAACGCTAATCTTTCAACTTTTATTGCTTGTTCATAATATCCATTTTCATAAGAATCTTTAGCAAATCGTCCTATCATAGTTTTATCAATTGCAGCAAACAATTGTGTAGTCGCCGTTGGTAATAATAGTGCAATTGAAACTTTCAAATTACGTAGTGGCTTTATTTCTTTCCATACAGGAAACGAAATATATTTAGGCAAAAATATCCACAATGATAGGTTGCTTATAAACATGAAAAACATATTTCCAAATGCATAAATTAGTAAATCATTTTTTGTTTTCACAAATATAAATATGTAGAGTATTCCAATAACTTTGAAAACTAAATTTCTCCCTACTATTTTGCCGACTTCTTCCATTCCATAAAAAAACCACGCAATATCAAACATGCCAGCCAATAATCCAAAAACAAGCACTAAATAAAGAGAATATTCTTTTTGTGTAGCAGAAAAACATAGGTACACAAGCAACGCTATAATCGATGTAATAAACTCTAGAGTTTTTGCCTCCCAAAAGACATGTGTCCTTTTAGTTTTTTCATCTCTAACGTAAGATAATTCCCGCTGACCATATAAACCTATTCCTAAAGCTGCAAACATTTTATAATATGTCAGTATTGATTCTGCATAACTATATATTCCTATATTAGATGCTCCTAAAACTCTGGAAACATATGGTGTTGTTACAAGAGGCGCTATAACCAACACTATTTGATATATTAAATTATAAATATAATTTCTTTTTAAACTTTTCATTTATAATTCCTGATTTACTGCCTATCTTGCTATGTATATAATTGCTCTTTCAATTATGTAGAACACATTCAAAATCTCGTATGTAATTCGTGATAAGATTTTTTTAACTGGATTTACGTTTAGATAACTATCAGTGTAAACCCTCATGGAGTCGTAAAAGTATCTTAACATCTTAGACTCTTTTATTGGGCTCTTTTTATGATTCACATGATTATGTATAACCTTGAAATCATCCTGATATTTGAACTTGCCACCGACTTTTCGGATTCGTTCAGACATTATTTGTTCTTCAAAATACAGGAATGTTCTTTCATCAAAGCCTTCTGCCAAATCAAAATACTTCTTACTAAAAATCCAAAAGCACCCCGAAAAAGTGTAAAGCTCATCATTTGGCCTTTGTTTTATTTTTCTTGGCAATAATGTATTCAAGAATAATGTGAACATGATAAAGTTTTCATCTGGTCTGTTGAATGGATTTGCACTTGTCCCCTCTGGATTTACAACATTTGGGCCAATAACAGCGACATCATTTCTCTTTATTTCATCTTCTATGACATCCAAATCATATGTTTCATCAAAAAGGATATCATTGTTACTAACTATATAGTTATTATCAGGGAACAATACTGCCGATACCTTTGCTGCTAAGTTGTTTCCCTTTGCATAACCGCCATTATTCATAGCTGCTATGATATGTACATCTATGCCATCATGAGTGAATTGATAAACCGATTTGTTTTCTACCTTTGTAACTTCATTTAGTTCATGATTTTCTTTTACTAATTTCAGGTCCGATGCATCTTCTGTATTATCCACTATGATATATTGTATCTGGTCCTTGCTCTTTAAATATTTATCGCAAAGTCCAATATAATCCAGTGTCATCTGTATGGATTTGTAATCTACTAATAATACTGAAAATCCCATCCTAAACCTCTATCAATTAATTCATGAAGTTAGCTATCCAAGCATCTATATCATGCTTCTTCTTTAAATCTGTTGTATCTGTAAATGGAAGATTCATAAATCCATCTATATCTTCCACGTTGTTATCAAATATATAAACATTATTCTTATTATAGAATTCTTCATTTTTCACTGCGCTATTTGTTGTAAGCAGCTTTTTCTGAAAAAACAAAGCTTCAAGAGCTCTTAAGGTACACCCAATTTGACCACTTTGATTTATCTCTAAGATTGCCTTGCTCTTACTAATTCTATTTCTAATTTCACCATATGGAATGTTTGGTTCGTTTTCACCAATGATATCAAACCTGTAGGTGATATTTTTCTCTTTAAATATATTTGCCAGCTTATCTAGCTTATCTTTACGCCCCTTGTCATGACCTACAAAATATACGTCGTATTCTATATCTGATTCTTGTGCTTCTTTTGAATCATAGTAATACTGGATGTTTTGTTTCATCCCATATTTCTTACAATCATCCGAATCAAAGGACCATATTTCTGTTTGTTCATCTCCAATTAAGCTTGGCAAGCTTTTCTCATTAACAGGATTCCAATACCAATAAATAATCCTTATATCCGGCTTTTGTGCACGTATCCATTTCGGAATTGTTCTGGTTAGCTCACTGGCATGGACAATCACTGTATCATAATTTGCCACAGTTTTTTTCCAATCACCATACCACATGCTAGCCCCTGACAAAATGCCATTAAGCCAAAGCCTTCTGCCAGCTCTGCCAAGTTTGCTTTTAATTGGAGCAAATAAAATATCTGCATGTAAACCAGAATCAATCCATGCATTAAACATTGGATCTGCTTCTTTTACTGTCTCTGTAAGCACTAATATTTTATTTTTATCTATTAGTTTATCTTTCATTAGCTTATCCTTGATTTATTTGCCTTTTTTCTTCTTTGCTGTAATGCTATATATCCTGCTACACCAACAGGCGCCATCAGAATCATCATTAATCTGCTTGGAACATTTTTGAACATTGTTCCATCTTTTATTAATATACAGCAAGAAATGTATCCCACATAACCTCTTATTAGTGGCTGTAAAAACCTGCCGTGAATTATGTGCTGTCTGTAATCTTCTCTGAACCCTCTTGGGTTATTAAACATACAGTTGTACACATCAGCTGTGTATCCGTCTGTCTGGTATTCCTTTATCATCAAAGGCTCAGCTAACATTATTAGCGGTTTGTCTGGCAACTGTATAGTCTTGTAATCCTCTCCAACAAGCTTTTCCCCCAGGTATACTGGTGCATCTTCCGTCGCTTTCATGTATTTATTATTAAATACATTGACAAGGTCTCCACCAATTTTATATTTGTATTTAAACTCTTGGTATGTAGCTGTATGAATGTCAGCAGGAAATTCCGATGAAATTAAAGTACCATCTTCATACATACTTTTTGCAAAAATACCCACACAATCGTCGTTTCCATATTCTCCCCAGCAGTGTAATATCTTTTCAACTGCATCATCTACTAGCCAATCATCTGAATCCACACCAAAAATAAGCTCAGTATCGCATATGCGATATGCAGTATCCCTGGCAGTATGAATGCCACCATTATTCTTGTAACAATATCTTACCTCAAATGGTGATTGGTTCATCCATCCCTGCACTAACTCTTTAGTGCCATCAGTGGAACCATCATCTATTACCTGCCAAACAAAGTCGTGGGTAGTCTGTTTTAATAAAGACTCATATACTCTTGGCAATAACTTTTCTCTGTTGTATGTAGGTGTATAAACTGTTAATAAAGGCATTTTGTTTTCCTGTACTATTTATCTTTTCCTTTTATTAAATCTCTGAATGATGCAAAGTTTTCTGAGCCAAATGTGTTTCTCATAGAACCAACTATGTATCTACGGATTCTGCCTTTTAAAGAGCTATTATTAGTTGAACTAGCTCTCCAGCTGCAATCAAAGTGATGAATCACATAACTCTTTTTCGATGGCTTATTCCATAGTCTTGAAAAATTGTTAGGGCAAAAATATATTTGAGGATATATCTTTAAATCCCCTACCAACTGTTCCTTACCATTTGAAATCATCCCCATTTCTTTTAACTTATTAGAAATGAGAGTAACATTTGTGGTCATATTTAGGCTACCATCTTCATTTATGAATGACATATGGTTGTATGTATCAATCAGTTCGCCTAGTAGTGGATGATTCTTTTCAAAGCCAAGCACTGCTGTAACAATGCAATCTTTTACTTCAAATCCTGTAAAGGCTTTGTTATCAAGAAATTCATCGATGGGTTTTAAAGCTTCAATATCTGTATCGAAATAAACGCCGCCCATCTGCTGCAAGGCATAAAGCCTTGCATAATCAGAAACGAAGGCCCACTTTCCGGCTTCATATGCCTCCTTTGTGTACTGGCATATATTTACGTCGAAATTATCTTCGTTCCACTCAATTATTTCATAGTCAGGCAGGTATTTCTTCCAACTTTCAATACATGACTTTACTAATCCGCTTTTTTCATTTCTACCAAACCAACAATAATGTATTATTTTAGGAATCATAATCTTTCTTTACTTTCTGGTGTAACATTCCTGCAAGAAATAATGAAAAAATCCATATCTGTGAACTATCACTTATACTTTGAATTGGCTCTAACCAAAAGAACACATTCAAAGAAATAAATGCACCAATAATTAAATATTTCACACTTCCTATTTTCTTACTACAGCATATTACAATGTCTTTAAGAATAAGTAGATTATGGAATACTAATATAATAAATACTCCTAATCCAAACTCTCTACCGTATTCAAGCCACATATTATGTGTTGTTGTTATATCTGGATCTATAGTAGTTATAAACCCACCATTTGGATTAGCAATTAGTAATTGCAAGCCTTGTAATGCAACCTGGAATCGAATGTTGTGAAGAATTCCACCATCTCTATTAAAAAATAAATCTTCATTAGAAGAGAGTATTATTTTGCATATGATAAGCAATAAAACTGCTACACATACAACTCCTGCTCCTATTAATATTCGTTTTTTTGTAATAGCTTTTATATAATCGTTTCTATTCTCAACAATATAAATTATAGTCAGCAGTATAAATGTAAGGATAAAGTCTAGAATAACCATCCTTCCTCTAACTAATAAAGAATTTATTATTGAAAGAGCTACCATGACGGATACAATAATGAGCTTACGCAAATTATACTCATCCTTTTGCTCCCTATTTTTTATTAGAAAATAAAAGCATACTCCCAAAAACATAAGATAATTGGACATATATGCTGTTCTTGCCATGAAGATATTAAAGATACCTGTCCAACCAGAAGCCAATTCACCGTTAGCAAGCTCTCGATATGCAAACAACATATCTATTGCAGCCTGTAAATACATGCCACAACTTAACATCATCACTCCAGTGACTATTTTTTTATCTGCTAAATCATCTTTCCCTAACCAAAATGAGCCTAACATATATGCTACTATTGGTGCCAAGAATTTGTATACTTCACCTTCTAGCTGATACTGTGCATCATGTGCTGCTATAAGAATCATTGCCATAACTAATAACATGACCTGATTATCAATTACGACTCTTTTTTGTTTAATTATATTGAAAATGACAAATACTCCGCCAAACAGGCAAAACATCCACAACTTCAACACCGGATATGAAAATGCGTATACAAACAGCAATATCGCACTAATTATAAACATCCAGTCTCTCTTAAGATTTATAGCATTCATGCTCTCTTTTATCTCCAATTTACTTTTATTATCTAACTTATAATCTAGCTACATTGTTCTGTAGTTGCCACGCTAAATCTTTTATAAATCAATGCACAATACGCTACATAAGCCACCACGTTTATAATCGCTAGCATAAACAGATTAATCTCTGTTCTAAATAAATATGGACCATATATTTGCATTGTAGTAATCATCATTAATATATAAGGGATAGCTGTTTTAATGTTAACAAAGACTATGATTAAAGCAAGCATTTCGTATACATAACCATATCTATCATGCATTTCTGGCATAAACATAACAGCTGTATAGATTGATAAAAATGCCATATACAAAATAAATTCATTTTTCAGTACGACATTCTTTTTAATCCATATAATCATATGTACCGCTATTGCACTAATAGCAACTAATATCAAACTAGGCTTTAGCCAAGCATATTGTTCAGCATCCATTTCATTCGAAAACATTATCAACCAAAAGCTTGGATAATTTGATGATATACTTTCATACAAACTACTATTTCCTGCATAAATAGTTATTGCTTCTTTCAAAGTACGTCCTTGCAAAAATGCTGGAATATTACATGCAAGCATGGTCACAAAAGAAATTATGAAATGCAATAATGAGTATCGTTTACTATAAAACCAATAAAATAATAAAAATGGCAAAAAGAATACTGCCTGTAACTTAAATGCTATCGCAAAACCATATCCTACAAATGTTAATATATTATTCTCTTTTATAATTCCAACGAATGTTAATAATAAAAAGAATGTATATATTCCATCGCATTGTCCCCAAAATGCACTATTTATAAAAACAACCGGATGGATTAAAACAATTGAAAAGCATATTAATCTATACCATTTTTTATTATCCTTAATAATAAGACTAACTATATAAGCAGCAGCAACTGCATTTAGATAGTCAAATATACAACTTAAAATTTTGTATGCATGAACTGGATCAAGTGGCAATTCTGTCATAATAGCTATACAAAACTGATACGCAAAGGAATAATTACATTCCAGACCGCCAATACTATATATTGGTTGACTTAATCCACCAAAGATACCACCGTTAGCTTTTATCTGTTCGTACCATGGTAAAAGATGTCCACCTATATCTCCATTTGTAGCATCCAAAAGATTGTAACGGATCACAAATCCTACTACTGCTATAATAGCCACAAATATGTAATCTATCTTTGATTGAATAACATCAACCAGTTTCTTTTCGATGTTCGTCATGCATCCTCCTAATTAATACTATTTATTTCATTATCTTTCAAATAGTTATCCTCTGCCTTTACAAATAATGAGACTTCGATTTCTGTACTATTAACCCATGTGTCAACAGGGATTCCTACAACAAACTGATTATCCTGTGCTCTTACTTCATATGTATATGTTTTCGTTCCATCAGTTAACTGTAGAAAACACATATCCCCCGGTGTTAATAAATCTATCTTTCCAGAAACCATATAGTATGAAAGACTATTTTCAGTTATTACAACATCCCCAATTTCCCAATCAGCTATATCTTTTTCTTCCCAGTTATCCGGATTAGTTGTCATCGAATATGCATCACTATTTCCATCAGAATAAACCCATGAAATGTCTATATCTTCATCATAGTGCTTTCTAATGAAATTTCTTTTTTCAAATAGATAGCGCTCGTCAATCAAATAGACATGGTCATTTTTAACCAATGCCTCATATGGACTCTTATCGCTTCCAAATTCAGCCGACTTTTCATAAACATCAGGGAACAAGGACATACATCCTGTATCCAAGACACAATTGTCAAGAACGCCAAACTCTGGGCACTGGAAAATGCTGTAGGCGTCAAGTATAGGCGTTGTATAATTTATAAGAAAAAGGTCTGCATTATCGCTAGGATCGATAGTGTCCAAAAAGGTCGTAAATGCAATAGAATCACTAAGCTCCACATCAATCTTTTCTGATGATAGTAAATGCCTATCTGATAATGACAATACAAATGCACCAGCTATAAAACCAATTGTCATGGCCTTTTTTCTTTTATATGGGTTATCGTTAAAACCACATGCAAAATAGTATAGTCCTATCGATAATGCTACTACCCATGGTATTATTCCCACTCTATCTGGATATCTATTATTAAATACCAAATAATATGTTTCCATTAGCATTAGTAATGTAGTGAACGCTATTTCCCATCTTTTTCTGATGTTTATAACAAACGCCAGTAACAATACTAATACAGCAATCCAAAACAAAACATGGGTCATGCAATATTTGACTGAATTTTTTGTAGCTTCTTTTAGATTGTGTAATGATACTTCAGGTTTTTGTTCGTATTTTGTCATTCGCTCTAGTGCATCCACACTAAACACGTTCTTATCCGAAAAATGCCATCCTAAAGCAAATACCATATCATCAGAATCAAATCCTATGTCATCCCAATCAACTGAATCCCATATCTCTTTTGGCAGTGTGCCATAGTCAACCGCTCCATTTAATAATTTGAATCGATAGTTTGCTTCACTCCATCCTTCCGAACTATAAGCTACTTGATTGACACCCCAAGGTATCATGACTGCTAAGGCTATTATCAAAAGATATTTAATCTTCTTTATTACTATTTTTCTATTAAGTATATCCTCTACAAAAATCACAACTACAAAAGCCAATACCATTGCGGCCACTTTGAAGCGTAATAGGCCGCCCCATGTAATAAGGATAGTAGCTATAATTAGTTCTGCTTTGTTAGGATTATCCAAATCATGAATTGCATCTATAAATGTAATAACACCTGCTGCAAGTGCTATCATTGCAATCTTTGAAAAATTAATCTGTTCATATAGATACGAGTATATACATAAGAGAAAAATAGTATTAAGTAAGAAGGCAAAGGACTTGTTCGATATTTTATAAATAGTAATTTTTGCTATTGATGCCAATGAAATAAATGATGTTAGAATATAAGCTACTACCATCCAATTACATATAGGCAGGAATTTGAAGAGTAAACACATGATTGCCCCATATATAACATTGCTAAACATTACAAAGGGACTATACTCTCCAAATACACCGCTAAAATATGTGAGCTGATAAAAATCATCTATAGTCTCATATTGAAAGAGATTCATGGAATACATCCACAGCAGAAAAAGCATATGCATTACTACATATGCTCCAAACCATATCTTGCTGTTATCTCTAATCTTTTCTAATGTCATCCTTTTATATCCTATTTGCTGTTAGAACTGGAAGTAAATAAATTCCTGTCCAGTAATATCCATTGAAAATATAATCATTATCATACAGCTCCAATAAAGAGCATATCTGATAATAAAATTCTTAGTTGAAATCCACTCTACTAACAGAGTCTTGTTTTTCTGGTCTCCTATTGCTCGCATCACGCTAGATATAAATAAAACTAATGTACCAAGCACAAGCATTGTCATATTTCTCATATCTAGCCCAAGAGCCCATAAATCAACTTTTATAGTTGAAAGGTTTGCAAAATAGAACGAATTCTTTAGTACTAAGAATGCATCGCTTATGCTATTAGCTCTAAAGAATACCCATGCTATATCTACAAATATAAATGTCACTATAATCTTGCAAACATAGAGAATTTTGTTTTTAGGATTAATGCTCAGCGTTTCAAGAAGCTTGTCTGTATGTGGCTTTAACAAATCCTCGATAATCTGATAAATACCATGAAGCACTCCCCAGAAAATGTATGTAAATGCAGCTCCATGCCACAATCCACTTACAAAGAAAGTAACCATGATATTGAAATATTTTCTGAGCTGACCTTTTCTATTTCCACCAAGAGGAATATAAAGGTAATCCCTAAGCCATGTGCTGAGTGATATATGCCATCTACGCCAGAAATCCTTGATAGATGTAGCAAAATATGGCAAATGGAAGTTTTCCATCAAATCATATCCAAGCACACGTGCCGCTCCAATTGCGATTGTAGAATAGCTCATGAAATCACAATATATCTGCAAAGCGAATAAAACGCTAGCTAATACAAGCTGATAACCAAAATAGCCAGATACATTATTATACACTGTATCTACTAGAATTGCACATCTGTCAGCAATTACAAGCTTTAAGAAGTAGCCCCAAAGCATAGTAAGAAGGCCGCTTCGTACATTGTCATAGTTGAACTCGCCTGGTGTAGCAAGCTGTTTTAGCAGATTCTTTGAACGCTCAATTGGGCCTGCCACAAGCTGTGGGAAGAAAGAAACGAACAATGCATATCTGAATGGATTCTTTTCTGCATATATCTCATCTCTATACACATCCATGGTATAGCTAAGAGCCTGGAAAATATAGAATGATATACCAACAGGAAGAACTACATCCACGGCGGGTACGTTCATTGTAATACCAAGCTTTTCAAAGATTCTTTCCCATGTATCAATGGCAAAGTTTATATACTTAAAATAGAAAAGCATTCCTATGTTCAATATAAAACTAGCTGCCACTATCCAGTTTTTCTGGCGTAGGATTACTGCATCTGACTTTCCAGAATTTTTTACACGTTCCATAAGGATACCACTAAGGTAAGTAACCATAGTAGAAGCCATAAGAAGCAATATATACTTTGGATTCCAGCACATGTAATAAAAATAGCTACAAATCAGCAGCCAATAATTCCTAACCTTTTTAGGAAAAAGAAAATATAATAGTACTGCTATAGGAAAAAACAATATAAATTGTGTTGAATTAAAAAGCATTATAATCCCCTTTTATTAATATACATACTCAGAAAAACCTACTGTCTCATCGTATGTAACGTTTTTTATACATACCACTTTTTGATTAGTATTATCAATTACCATAATACTGATTCCATATTCTGGAGCCACACTCCAGCTAGAATCGCTTTGTCCTGGCATTGATACTAAAAGACGCTCATCATCGTCTTTAATTTCTATTTCATCAACCTCTGTTCCAGCTGTATTACAGTAGTATACTTTTCCTGCATTATCGGTAAGTCCTAAATCATTGGCTTGAGTTATTTTAAACGGTGTACCATCAATAAATGATTTTTCGAATTCACTAATGCAGTCCATATTATCATATAAAAGGACTGTATAATCTCTATCGCCCACAAACTTAAAGATATCTGCAGTCATATTTTCCATCTGAATACTATCATCAATAGCAAGCATCTGGCGTGGTGTATAGGTTTCTGCATCTTCGAATACATCATGGTAGTTTGTTTTTATATATTCACTAAACTTTAACGCACCGTCATTGTTTAAGTGTATTTCGTCTGCAAAATCTTCAGCAGTAAATATATGCTGTCCCCAGTCAAATGTGACATTATCGTATTTTTCAACGTATCTGTTATAAAAGACCTTTACTGCTTCAATGTATTCATCTGACATTTGTGAGTTATCTGGTAGTGGTGGCTTTACAATATGCACAGCTATTCCATTTTTCTGGCAGAGCGCTATGGTTTTATCGAAATACGATTCATATAACGGATGCATCGGAAATTCCGTATATGGTCTATACTGTGATGTTACAAACACTTCATTTCCTAATGTTGTATATCTACCTCTATGAAGCTCTACTTTATCCATCGCCGCGACATTTGTTTCATAGCCTCTAACATTTTGTATATCATCGCTCTCTTTATCTTGAGTTAAAAAATTATTAAGGCTAACTATGTACTTGCTAGGAAAATATACTTCAGTAGCTATTAAATCCGCATAAGCTCCATTGTGATAAAACATCCCAGTCTCATCATTTATAGCATTTGTTAACAGTTCCATATTATCCATAAAACTAAATCTATGAGCCGGAACTATTTTATCCCAATAGGCTTCTGTGTATCTGAAATGAGAATCATGATAGCTGAGAAAAACATCTGTAGGAGCATCATTATGAGCCAAATAGTCTTTCAACACATAATAGCCCTCTACTGTGGAAGATCCTCCCACAGAAAGATTTATCATAGAATCTGATATTACCTCTGGCATGTAAGCGCTGTTGCATGAACTATCACCTATAACCACAACTTTATAATATTTATCCTGCTTTGTTTCAGTAAACTGCTTATTCCAGAATGTGTATGCAAAATCCTCATTGGAATAATACATCTTTCCATAACACAAAAATAATGACAATCCCCATATTGGTGCAGACACAAGCCCGCATTTTATTATTAATTCTAATACCTTGTTTTTCACTTTTATGCCTCTTATAAAATCTTGCTAAATCCGTTTTCTGTGAAAAGGCTTTGTCTTTCACATACTATTTTATTATTCTCATTGTCTATAACCACAAATGATATTCCCTTTTCCTCTAGAGGATAAACCACTGTCATTTCCTCTCCTACTGTGATTTGTAGTCCTCCGTCAGGATTAGGCAGTATCGAGATTTCATTTAAGTAATCGTTGTTGTCGGCTGATAATGTATACACTGCATATTTAGTATCTCCCACATTATTGTATTTCACATCTTTATTATCATAACCTGCATACAAGTAGTAATACTCACCAAGATTTTCTGTTGTATCTAAATATACGATTGTATAAGACTTGTTATTGATCCACTTGGATAGTTCCGCCAAATAATTCTCTCCTGAAACATCCCTATCAAGTGCAAGCATCCTATCTGAAGAAGGGCTACCATTCTCCCGAAACAGGTCTGGATATAATTCTTTTAATTCACGGCTGAATCTGAACGCACCATGGTTATTCATATGATATTCATCCTTAAAAAATTCATTCTCATATGTGGTGTGAAACCAATAGAAATCAGCATTGTCATAATCTGACAGCAATGTATCATAGTATCCATAAAGTTCTTGCTCGTAATCATCTACAAATCCAGCATCTGTTGAAAGTGGGAGCTTTACCATATGCACTTTTATATCATTTTTATCACATAGATCCACAATCATCTTGTAATACTGCTCTTGCAATGGACTAACATAAAAAGTTGAATAACCCATTATTCCATCAGGATGATATTCTTCATTTGTTATCATGCAATATCTGCCATACCTAGCATCTACATCCTCATAAGCCGATAAATTAGCTTCGCGTCTATCGCCATCTATGGCATGCAGCATTGAATAACTATAAATAGTAGGCGACCAAAATGTATAGTTTAGTACATCTATCCAGTAATTGGCTGATGCAATTTCAGATATATCGTACTCTGCTACATATTCTATCATTCTATATATCTCAAGGTTCTCACCAAGAGTGTACTTATGAACATAGTTACTAACATCCCAGGTAAAATAATCCTCTGCAAGATGATAATCCATATAACTGATAAAAACATCTGTGGGGGCATCATTATGTTCCAAATAATCTTTTAAGGTGTAGTAACCATCTATTGTCCCTGAGCCCGCTAGAGCAAGATTCAAAGTACTTTCTGACAGAACCTCTGGAATATAAGCAGCATTGGCGGTAGAATCCCCCAGAATTAGCACATCATAGTACTTATCTTGAGTAGTATTAGTTACATCTTTATTCCAAATTGCTCCTACGTAATCACTACCTGCTATATGCAACAAATGGGTGCTGCAATAAAATGCAGCACCCCATAATGGCGCAGTAACGCATATGCTTTTAACTAAGAGTTTAATATAACTTTTCAATCAATATCTCCCATACTAATTGTTATACTCAAAGATAGTGTATGTACCATCATCATATACCAATTCGCCTTTGTCGCCACTATACTCTTCAAATTCATCTAAATATGATACTTCATCATCTACATACAAAACAAAGTATCTTCCTGTAGGTACAGTATTATGCGACGACTTCTGTAACCATCTTGCCATACCATCATGCTCATCTGTCACAGTCCACATTTCAATGTCTCCATTTGTAAGCTCGGTGATTATTGGACCATGCCAAAATGTAGCGCACCCCTGTGTATAGCCTTCTTCTTCCAAGAAGCTAATTACCTCTTCAATTCCAGGATTAGCTCTCATAGGTGTTTCTATGTTCGCTTTTACAATACCTACAGAAGAAAGCACTGCCATGATTAATAGTACCGTTGGAGCAGCTTTACGCTCAAAATCCTTTAATTTATCATCAGTTTTGATTTCCAGGAATATTGCCGCTACACCAAACTGGACTGTTGTAAGCCAGTACTGTTCTTCTCCATATATATAAGTGAATACCAGCCCAATTGTCACAAGCATCGCAAAGAAAATTCCCGCATAGAGCTGATCCATCTCTGACATATTTTTAAAATTCATAGCAAGACGTATAACACTTATTACAAGAACAAAGCATATAAGAAGGCCTACACCTGTACAAATTCCATTTACAGAAAATAGCTCTTTTGTGGCATTGTCTGTATATCCAAAACTATCGATAAACCATTTGAATGTTTTTGTAACAGAATTAGTACCACTGCCCCAAGTCATAGAATTATAACTGCTGTATTGATATTTGTTTTCGAAGAACACATGGTTACCAACATACCCTGCAAAGTTAAATGCAGTGGCTATAATTGAGCCTCTAGCAAAAACCAATTTAACCGTTTTATCAATTAGCGCGTTCTTTAAGCCGTTCTCTCGAAGATAGAAATATAATACAACAATGGCATATACTGTTAATGGCGCATAAAAAATTAATGTATTTCTGATGCCATTCAAGCCTGAAATAAAAGCGATAGCCAATAGCAGCATACACAATAGCGCATTTTTAATATTATAAATACTATTACCATCAGCACTTTTCTTAGCCAATACTATAAGTATTACCAAAGAAACTATCATGAAAATAGAATGAGGTACGTAATATGCGCCCCATGTTATATCCATAAAGTACCAAAAACCAAATGGCCAGAGAAGCATGGCGCAAATCCAAACGCCAATCTTTTCCCAGCCTAAAACTTTGCACAATAGCAACCACACTGCTATATATAAGGCTAGCATTATTGCTGTGCCAATTGCTCTAGCTACAATCCAGTTGTCAGGTGAAAGTAACAATCCTATTCTGAAAAACCATTGTGTCTCAGCAACACGTATTTCTGTAGAATAAATCCAACTATGGGTAATAATTGAATGTTCTTTATTCAATAGGTCAGATAAAATCATTTCCGATGCCATATCGGAATCTAGCATATATCTTCCGCTAGTAAGAATGAAAACTACATCATGTATGTAACCTGCGACAAGCCACACCCAAGGTAAATATTTCTTTAAAATACTTCCTTTATTCATTTTTATAACTCCTTCATCAATAAAGATTTACTATTATTGAATCGACCCCATAATACTTAGACGCGCACTGATTACAGTTGCCATATTTAGCATCCTCTGTAAGTGTTTCTCTAGGTATCTCATCCAAGCTGACGTAGTATGAATACTGACACCAGTCTACATTCTCCTTATTAATTACTATTTCAGCACCGTCTTCGGCGCTCTCCACCTCCTGTAAAATCTCATCCCAAAATACCCAGCTTTCCTTTATAAGGTCTGCATGAGCCAATATATCTACCTGAATAACTCCTGCGTATCTACCGCCTGTCATGATGTAGGCGGCGAATAACAATACTACAATAACTGATACTCCAGCAGCTACCATAGTATTTATTTGAACGCCAATGATTTGCTTTATCCAAGAACCAAAGGCGTAAATAGCAATTGCCATCCCTATGAATACCATATAATCTTCTACATAATATACTCTAGGTGTAAATTCAGCATCTATGGTTTTGTTTGAACCATAGACATATAGTAAAAGACCACTAAAAGCAGCGACTATGGTGCATACTGCACCAAATATAATCACAAGTAAGTTGTGCTTTCTGTTGCTGCCAACAAATATTCCAAGCAGCAGAATCAATAGCATGATAGCCACTACCCAGGGCTTTGTTTGTATTGTAGTTGTAAGTCTTGTGATAATGCGATAGCCTGTAACTATAACTGCATTGAACAAGCTAGCATCTGTACTTTCCTCATTGCTCATTCTGGTGTAATTACCAGGTGCAATAACCATAAGCACACCGGAAAGAATATACATACCTAGTGGTAAAAGCTTTTTGCCGATTCTATCGCCGTTGTGCAAATATACTATGAATGTATACACCACATAGAAAGCACCTACCGCCACGCAATACATCATACTGGTACACGCTATCATTCCAAGAACTATCATAGCTATATAGCGCTTCTTTGTTTTATCAGCATTGTATCGAAGCATTGCCGCACAGCTAACTAGGCACATCATCATCATTCCAGAATAACCAGGTGTACCTGACCACCAGTTATATACATCACTGTAGTAATAGCTAGTAGTGACTAATAGCGCAACCAAAAATGTAATGATATCTAACGCAACTTGGCTATTTATCTGAAATATATACTTAAACAATGTTCTAACAGCCCATAGTATTCCAGTCATGATTATTGTATTTACGATAATCATACAAATGCCGAAGCTATGTCCCACATTATCAAACAAGTACAGTGGATTAAATAAAACCTGTATTGCTATGGCAAATATCCCTGAGTTTCCGAAGGAATTCATATAATTCCACCCGATACGGTGAAACATTTCAACCACTCTATTGCTTGACCACCATTCTACCGCCCATGCAAAATCATCATTTGCAGGCATAGAATAAAAAATAGAATATATGAAACTTGCAAAAATAAGTATATAGCCTACGGTTAGAGGTATACGATACCAATATTTTTTAATTAATGCATTCACTAGGCTTTATCCTCATTGTAATTAATCACATTCTTTATAACGTACTGTGGCGAATTGTTTATGCTGATAAATATACGTCCAACATATTCTCCAATCAAACCAAGTGTTATCAGGATAAGTCCACCTAGTATTAAATTAACTGATATAAGTGAACTCCAACCTAACATTCTATCCGGATTCATAAACTTACTAATAATTGCATATATAGCATATATAAAACCTAAGATAGCTATAATTGAGCCACCATATGTTGCTAATCGAAGTGGCAAAATAGAAAACGAAGTAAATCCATTCATCCACAAGCCTAGAAGCTTTTTAAATGTATATCCTGAATGGCCTTCTTTTCTTTCACGATGATTAACCTTTACATTGCATATATTTCTAGTGCATCTTAAAACTAAGCCTATAAGATAAGGATATGCCCCCTTATAATTTAGCATCTCATTCACTACATATCTTTTAGCTGCAAAATAGCTCGATATGTATAGCTCTTTAGGTTTATTAAGCATTATCTCGGTCATCTTTTTGTTAAGATGACTGCCCCAGTTTCTAAAACCAGAGTGTTGCTTATGTTCGTACTGAGCATATACAACATCGTAACCTTCATCTATTTTTTCTAATAGCTTGTCAACTTCATCAGCTGGTGTCTGTCCATCATCATCAAGGCAAACAACAATATCTCCTGAAATAAAATGAAATCCTGCCATCAATGCTGCATGTTGTCCAAAATTCTTCGAATGATTGATGCCAATAATATTTTGATTTTTAGCACACAAATCTCTAATCACATCAAACGTATTGTCTGGACTACAATCGTTCACTAAAACTATCTCATAAGTGTATTTAGAAAGCGTGTCCATTTTTGATTGTACTTCTGCTACCACTTTCTCGATTGTCTTTGCAGAATTGTAACATGGTATTACAAAAGAAACCTTCATAACCCTATCAGTCCTTTTCTATTTATTATCATTATGCTTTACATAAACATAATGCATTTTATCAATTTTATATCCTAATTCCAGATGTACCTTCAAAGAATTAGGATTGTTTGAAGAAACTCTGGCTGTCATAGTCTTCTTTCCTGATTCTTTTGCCACCAATAAAGGATAGTAGATTGTAGAAATACCAAATCCTCTACCATCATCGTTGTCAAATAGACCAGCCAGAAATGAGTCAGCTTTCTTCTCGTTTACATCCTTTACTCCAAAAAATCCAATTGGCTTATCTTCGAGATTTACCAAATAGCACTTTGATTTACCACTCTCTACTTCTGTGGTAAACCAATTTGCAAATCTCTGTCCTGAAAGTTCTGTTGACATGAGAGGATCGAGCGCCACTTTATCAGTATTAAAAATCCCCTTTCGTATTTCAGAATCAACAAGCTGAACCGCCTCTGAGGAAGCTTCGGAATATGAAGTATAGTCAATATATCTGGTATAAGTATCTGGGCACTTGAGATTCTTTAGCTTTAGGCTAAGATCAAATGCAGTTTCTGCAAATACAAACCCATTTTCCTGAAGTATGTATGACACATCCATTCTTTCTATTGGAGCTTTAATTACCTGATATTCATAATCAGAAATAGCTTCTATGTTTTCCTTTATAAGATTCAAATCATCACTTGAATCTATTACCATAGATACGCTACGCTTGCCTAAGTTTTTAATTTCCCATGGCATATCTATTATTTGCATTACTTATACCCCTATCTATTCTCTATTTATAAAAATCAATAACCGTCTTAATTACTTTTGCTTGATCCTCGTCTGTAAGACCATAGTAGAGAGGAAGACGAACCAAGCGCTCGCTCTCCTTTGTAGTGTAAACATCCTCACCTGCAAAACGACCGTACTTCTTTCCGGCTGGTGCCGAGTGAAGTGGAATGTAATGGAATACCATGAGGATATCATTCTCCTTGGCATAGCTAATAAGAGCTGTACGCTCCTCCAAATCCCTACACTTAATGTAGAACATGTGGGCATTGTGCTCGCATCCTTCTGGAACTGTAGGAAGCTCTACCTTGCCTGCATCTGCAAGCTCCTTGAAAGCAGCATAGTACTTGTTCCAAGAATTCATTCTGTCGTCGAAGATTTCCTGAGCTTTTTCAAGCTGTCCGTAAAGGTATGCAGCGTTAAGCTCTGATGGAAGGTATGAAGAGCCAGCCTCTACCCATGTGTATTTATCAATCTGTCCACGGAAGAATTTAGCACGGTTTGTACCCTTTTCGCGGATGATTTCAGCCATTTCTACATTTGCATCATCATTTATAAGAAGGGCTCCGCCCTCTCCCATTGAATAATTCTTTGTCTCGTGGAATGAGTATGCACCAAAGTCACCAATTGTACCAAGAGCCTTGCCATGATATGTACTCATAACGCCCTGAGCTGCATCCTCAACAACCTTGAGGTTGTGACGCTTTGCAATGTCCATAATCACGTCCATCTCGCAAGCTACACCTGCGTAATGAACTGGAACGATTGCAACTGTCTTGTCTGTGATGGCAGCCTCAATCTTTGCCTCGTCGATATTCATTGTATCTGGGCGAATATCAACAAATACAACTGTTGCCCCACGAAGTACGAAAGCATCTGCTGTAGAAACGAATGTGAATGAAGGCATGATAACCTCATCACCTGGCTTGATATCACACAAAAGTGCTGCCATTTCTGTAGCATGTGTGCAAGAAGTTGTAAGAAGAACCTTTGCAGCTCCTGTCTTTTCTTCAAACCAAGCATTGCACTTCTTAGTGTATTCGCCATCACCACAAATCTTGTGCTTTGCAATGGCATCCTTTATATATTTTTCCTCTGTTCCCACACATGGTGGTACATTGAATGGAATCATTTTCTAGTCCTCCTAATTGGTAAACTGATAAATAGTTATATCCCCAATTTGATCTACAACATTGCACTCTACATTTGGATACTGAGACTGCATATATTGAACTAATACCTCTGATACATTACTACCGCAGAAATATACATCTCCCGATACAAATTCCTGAGCATAAAGTTTTTCAAACCCACTAGCTTTAATCTGTTTCCAATACATTGGTGTATTGTACACCCATCCACCCCAAAATACTAGGTTTTTAGGGACACTATCTTTGTATACTGTAAATGGACCAGCAGGAAGCGCTAAATCCAAGTCGTATATAAACATCTCGTCTGGATGTGCTATTGCATACTGTTCCAATACATCACTTTTTTCAATATCGGCTGTACGATAAATATCATGTGCTACTGTATACGTATACTTGATAATGTTAGTGTCTGGCTTTATTACCGCTCCTATCATTGGAACTATAGCCATACAAGCAACTACTGATAGCAATAGTTTCTTTGAATCATGTGTAGATAGCACCCTAAGTGACATAACCACTGATGGCACCATAAAAATAAACACCAAGGCTTGATATGCTCGCATAGGAAATCTACCTTCTATTAAGAAATATACAGACACTACTGCAAACATAGCAAACAAGCCATCTATCGTAAGTAACAGTCTCTTTTCAAGCCTTTTAATTAAAACTGAACCATTAACTATAAGAAGAACTATTACCCATATTGCTATCTGAATATTTACAACCATACTAGATAACATAAGATTGTGTGCTCTATCGTAATAACCTCTCAAAGATAAATCATTACCATCATATGCACTTACCAAAACTTCAAAGTTTTCAGTGGTAAGTCTTTCATCCATAAAGAACCAATTACTTACTGCATTATATAATGGTTCATCCCAGCCTACTGATTCATATACTCCATCTACATCATCTTCATAGGCTAAATGCGGATAATCTATCCATGTACCTGCTTGAGCATAATACTCATTAAACTCTGCTATGCCGGTAACCTTTTCATAAATTGCATTAGATACAAAAGCAAGAATAAATGCAGCCAATACAATTAATGCTTTTTTGATAACTACGCTTCTACGGTTTGAAAAGAGTTCGAAAAACATGATACATAGTATCGCGCCTAATCCTACTATTCCAAACTGTTTACGTATACCATATGCAACAAGCAACATGATAACCGACACGATAAAGTGTACTTCTTTGATCTCATCATATTCTAAACTTGCGATAAAGCTACAAGCTGCCGCACCTGCAACCAATCCTGCGGTTGCCGTGTATTGAAGAGCTGTGGAAAAGTGCAAAAATACAAATAAAAACATAAGTATAAATGCAACTACACCAATCACCTTACTTTTTGTAGCAGTTACATTTATTAAGGAATTGCAAACTATCCATAAGCTAATCGCTATCATCACAAGCTGAACAATAGTATACCAAGCAACTCCTGAATAAATCTTGTAAAGAAGCGCTATAATTCCATAATAATAGAAACTTCCGAAAATGGTTCCCGCTTCTGGCTCTCCAGTGAAGTATCCAGCGACCAAATACATTAATGTCTTATCATCATTATTTTGAAAACAAACAGGACAAACAATCCACAACACAGCTAGACAAATAACTGTAATTAATAGTGAAGGAATCCAAAACTTTTTCTTTTCCATTTTATTCCTCTTCCTGAACTAAATATATAGGTCGCTTCTTAGTTTCTAAATATGTCTTTGCTAAATATTGTCCTTGTACTCCAAGGCATAGTAGCTGGATTCCAGACACAAGTAAAATAATACAAACCATTGATGGCCATCCACTTGTTGGATCTCCGAATATTAGAGTACGCACTATAATAACTAAAATAAATAGAAAGGCTGTAAGGCACATAATAGTTCCAAAAATAGAAGCCATTGTCAGTGGTGCTGTACTAAAGGCAACTATTCCATCGATTGCATATACAAACAACTTCCAGAAGGACCATTTTGTTTCTCCTGCAACTCGCTCTACATTTTCAAATTCAAGCCATTTACGTTTAAAGCCTACCCAGCCAAAAATGCCTTTACTAAAACGGTTATACTCGCCCATAGAAAGAATCGCATTCACAACGCGTCTTGTCATCATTTGATAATCTCTGGCACCATCCACAATATCAGCGCTGCTTATTTTATTCATAATCTTGTAGAATTTTCTTGCAAACCATGAACGAATAGGTGGCTCGCCTTTTCTATCAACACGTCGAGTCCCAACACATTCATACTCACCACTTTCTATATATGAAAGCATCTGTGGAAGCATTGCTGGTGGATCTTGAAGGTCCGCATCCATGATAACGACGTAATCGCCTTTTGCCTTTTCTAAGCCTGCATATATACCCGCTTCCTTTCCAAAATTACGTGAAAAAGAAACATAATGTACTCGTTCATCAGCCTTGCGGAGACTTTTTATAATTTCTAAAGTATTATCTTTTGAGCCATCATCTACAAATACAAATTCTAAATCTACAGATTCAATTTGATTTTCCATTTCATGAATTGTTTTGTAAAAAATAGGTGCTGATTCCTCTTCGTTATAACAAGGAACCACAATTGAAAGTAGTTTTTTCAATGCTTTTTCCTCTTATCTTGGATAATTTACTGTGATTGAATTCTTCTTGTAATATACATTTGGTAATATCTGCTGTGAATCGTATAATGAGTCCAATTCAACCGCATATACTTCTCCAGGTTCCATGCCAGAATATAAGAAATATTTGTTCCATGAAACATTATAATCTCTATCTACTGTCACATCAGAATCTGAACTATTCTCTATTTCTAGCAAAATTCCATTCCACAAATCATAGCTAGCTGCTATATCTGCATGCTTAGCATAAACTTCATATGTAACTGTTGTAGCATATCTGCCTGTTGCAACTAGAGCTGCTACACCAAGAACAGCTACCGCGCATGTGGCTATATATGCAGCCTTAGATAAATCAACCTTAATAATATATGCTATCCACTGCCCCAACATCACACAGCCAATACATATTCCAATTTCAATGAAATAATCTAAAACGTACTGCATACGTACATCAAGATATGTTCGAGTCATTCCTCGTCCGTAGACATAAGGAAGAATGCAACCAATCCAAACACATACTGCAACAATTCCGTATAAGATAATGTTTCCTGGGCGTTTTCTTTGTTTGTTATTAACAGCAAAACCAAGAAGAACAAGCATTACTGCAATAATTAGAGTTACAGGTCTTTCTTTTATGATGGCCATTCCAAAGAACTGAACATCTGCGACTGTCTGTCTTAATGCTGTTCCTACAGAAACTCCCTCAGTATACTGACTCTGTCTAGCATAATTGCCAGGAGCCATGATAGTGATAAGTCCCATTGCAATATAAAGTAAAAGAGGTAATACCTTTTTGAATATTGAACTTACAAACTTATCAAATTCCTTGTTGAATAAAACAATATACACAAAGAATGCTCCAAGAGGAATATCGAATGCAGATGTATTCGCTACAATTACACCAGTAACTATCATCCAAACATAGGCACTCTTTTTACCTGTTTCTGCGAATCGTAATGTAAGAAATATATTCAAAAACAATAAAGCCATTACACCAGCATAGGAAATCATACCAACATACCAGTTATATGTTTCTACATAATAGTAATTCTCTATTAACATGAAAATAACTAAGAATGTAATTATTTCTGAAGCAAAAGGAGCATTGTCAGCATCCTTAAGTACATAAAAGACAAGCTTTTTTAACCCCATGTAAATCAAGAACATGCAAATAATAAATGCAATTATCATATAGATGCCATACCAATGGCCTAGATGAACATGCAAATTAAGTGGATTAATAAGATATTCAGCTACAAAGCTACAGATTGTGCCACCTCTTTTGGTCCAAAAGAAAACAACTGCTGCAATAAATTCACTAACTACATTTCCGTATGCATCTCTGCCAAGGGCCATTGCAAAATCATCGCTAGCAGGGACAGAGTAATATATTGAATAAAAAACAGGGATAAATAGAATGAAATATAAAACCCCAATTATTATCTTAGATTTGTTATTTTTAAGCACGTTCATCTGTGTGTTCTCCAACTTTATATCTTTTAAACTTTTTGAAATTAATATATAATCACATAAGTATTTAAAATTATATCACAAAGTTTTTTTCAATACAAAAATTAAGGAGATTACAATGATTTTCAAGTTTGAAGAACGAATTCTCAAATGGATGAACGAACATATTTTGGCACTAGCATTTGCCGCCGCTGTAATTCTCAGTATCGCTATTAGATATTTCTTACGTAACTTTTATACCACCGATGCTGATTTATGTTTAATACCTTGGTACAACGCTATTAAGGATAATGGCGGACTTCTAGGACTTGGAAAACCAGTCGAAGGTCTTAATTACAGCTTCACTTACCAGTTATTAATAGCATTAATGACTTATCTACCAATCGAACCACTATATGCATACAAAATACTAAGCTGCATTTTTGATTATTTATTAGCTGGAGCTGTTGCTTATTTAGTATATGATATCGTAGAAAATAATAAACTCGAAAAGACTTTATTATCATTTATTATGGTAAGCTGCTCACCTGTAGTTCTTATGGACTCTGCTGCATGGGCGCAATGTGATTCCATTTATACATTTTGGGTTGTACTTTCTATAATTTTCCTTAGAAAAGAAAAATATATTCCTGCATTTATATATTATGGAGTAGGCTTTGCTTTCAAATTCCAGTCCGTATTTGCACTGCCATTTTTCCTTTTCTATTATTTTTATAAACGCAAATTTAGCGTTCTTCACTTTGGTTTGATTCCTGTAACAATGACAATACTTGCACTTCCATCATTAGTTCAAGGTCGTACAATCAGTGAAATGATACATATATATACTGACAACACAAGCCTACATACATCAATCTCTAATGGTTTCCCAACATTCTGGAGATTATTAAACGATGGTACCGGAGCTGAAGGTTACACTTTCCTTAAATATGCTGCAATGGCTCTTACAGTTGTAATCCTTGGTTCCTTTATGTATATGTGGATACGAAATAATATAAACCTTAACAACGTTAATATTATCCTCATCGCCTTTATTCTCACATATTCGACCATCACATTCTTACCTGCAATGCATGAGCGATATGGTTTCATTTTTGAGATACTGGCTATCGTAATTGTATTTATAGAAATCAAAACAATTCCGTTGTTAATTGGTATTACTTGCTTGTCGTTAACAACTTATGGTGTATATCTTTTCAACAACACTGTGAACGAATGGTTCTTAGCTGTAATCAATTTTGTTTTCTATGTTTCATACATGATTATTCTTAACAAAAATCTTATCAAACATAGTTCATCCAATTAATAAGAAATGGCTGCCGATATAAAATCGGCAGCCATTCTTTATTTATTCCTCTTTAATATATCCAATATCTTTTCGATACCAATTCCAGCAATTGGTATCATCATCAAATAGTAAGGGAATACATATCTAGCCTTTGCTTCCCATAATATCGAAAACAGAAATCCACCAAATATCGCAATTACGATTACAAAATCTACTAAATTACTACTTTTTCTCCAACTACAAATCAAAAAAACGAGGATTGATAAATATATCAATAATTGATGTATATTCATCCAACCATCTAAAAAGCTCCACGTTTTATCAGGTTCATAGAGACTCTTCACTATCGATGATTGCTCTCCCTCAATATTGTTGTTCATTACTATAGATTGGTACATTGGAGCACTCCATTGCTGAAGGATTTTACGCAAATAAAAGTTTACGCATGACACAGGAGATTGCTTTGCTGATGAAATAAAATCTCTAATTATCTCTTTTCCCTCAGCTGCTGCAAGTTCCGAATCACAATCATTTCTTTCAAATATTTCAAAATTGGATCCATCATACCAGCCAGCATATCTTCCAGCATCATTCATTCCCATTGAAATATAAAGAATACTAGGAATAGCTTCCGCATCATCGGCGGTATGTGTGCTATATATTATTTTTGTTGTTGCTGTTTGAAATAATACTCCAAGTATTAATGCAATTAGAATAATAATAGTCTTTTTATTTCGTTCAAGTAGCATTTTAACAAATGCCACCCCTAGCATTGCTATTACTGCAATAATAGAGTTTTGTCTGATAAAAACTGCTAACCCTGTTAATAATGCAAATGCCACTAACCTTTTATAATTAAACTTTTCATTTAGCTTCAAAAAGAAATAGAAACCCCACATTATAAGCATGGTTGATATTATTTCTCCATACACAAATGCTGAATAGAAATATAGTGGAAAACATGTCACAGCAAATATTAAACTAATAATTTCAGCAATGTGATTATCTTTTGATAATATAACCGTAATTTTATATATACACAGTACCATCAACCCAACTGACAATGCTGAAGCGCCTTGAAAAGCTTTATAATTACCATCTCCAAAAACGAAAAATAAAAAACGTATAAACGTAACAATACCTAACTGATGGGGACATTCAGCCAAATATCCTCCCTTTTCCAAAGATGAATAATCACCTGCATTTAGCTGCGATGCAGCGTAACATATTTTATACTGATCCGCCTGAGGCGCTGCCCCACTTGCAAACACCCACCACAGAGCAATAATCGATGATAGCACCGAAAGTATAAGCGCTAATCTTTCCGTTTTAATCGCTAATAGCTTTTCCCTAGTAAACCTATTTACTAGGTATATAACCAAAATTACCAATACTACAGCTATAGCATTTACCACTATAGAATCTGTAACACGTGTTAAATGTTCATCTTCTAATACCGTATTTACGTAGCTAAATAAAAACGAGAATCCAAACAAAAATAAATACATTCCAATGGATAGCACCAATAATATTCTAATTAACGTTTTTTCTATTTTATTTTCCATTATTCTTAGTTCTTTTCTCTTTCTGATAAATAACCACTAATACTACTATGCTAATCGCACTAATAACTTCACTTACTCTCCACCATAAAGGCTCCACAAACCTTGTATAAAGCTTTGTGTAATCGCCATCGTAAGTTACCTGAATGCAATTGTTATCCCCTACAGTCCACTGTATTTCATTATTCTGGCTGTCATATACATGCAAATTATCATATGCAAGAACAGGAAGTGTTACTGTTCCAGATTCATTATCCTTAATAATTTCTGTGTTGCTGAGGCTGTCTCTGTCTGTACCCACTGGCAGATAAAGCTTATCCGCCCAAGTTTCATCTGCATCCTGATTAGCTACCGTAATGTTGCCCCATGAAAGAGTGTAATCGAATACTCCAGTGGTCAGGACGGCAATAGCGCCTATGACGCAAAAGACGATTGCAAAATTTATCTTGCTTAAAAGTTGGCTTATTGCATAGACACCGCAAATGGTGAAGCATATCGTAAGTATCAAGACATAACGCCAAGGATATTGAACGCTTGACATCAGCTGATCCAATGAACCGTTTCCGGCAAATGCATCCCATGGGAAGTATACAGTTGCCATCCATGCTGCAACTAAACCAAAGACGAATAGAATTATATAATTCTTGTTGGCGTTTTTATTAATGATGTCTCTAATTAATAGGACAAGTGCTGCCACGATGCAAAGAATAACTACAATCCCCACATTAAGGTATCCCTCTCCCTCTGTAGTCCAAGGGTAGCTGCTGCCCTTACCTGTAGTCAATATTCCAAACAATTGGCTTAAATACAAGCCATCTGACCTGATACTAGTTTGACTCAGTTCTGTATTGATATACAAATCCATAGATGTATATGCATCTATAAATGGAATCAAGAAGAATGCATTTATACCAAGGATAGCTGCCATGGCTATTAGCAATTCTTTTATGCAAGCAATTGTTCTTTTTATGTTTACAAGGGCATAAATAAATACAAATACAGCGATTAGCTCTGTAGTTAGAATATGGCTTTCTATTAAGCCGGTTGTGCCGATAATAAGTGGCAATATCAATTTGATAGTGCTGTATTCCCCTTTGTTAACGTAAATACGATATATTCCGTAAATAACAAGAGGAACAAATATCATGGCTGTGTATTCGCCAAGAGCTGTGCGGACGTATAGATTTGATAATCTGTAGCCAGCCAACATATATATCCCTGTTGCAACAAGTCCCCATCTATCTGATTTAAGTAGTCCCTTGAAGCTATAGTATCCAATCAGTGCCGTGAATACATTCACAAGAATCACATACACATTATAAGCTCTCCACACAGGAAGTCCTGCCATGTAAAGAAGCGCTGGTATGTAGAGAAATATATTTCCATAGAATGTGGTACTAACATAGCCGTGGCCATACCATGCATTTGATTCATACCGCACAGGGAACTGACCGTTTTTTAATTCCTCCGCAATAGCCTGAATACGCCCTAAATGAAAGCTTAAATCATGTCCCTGATATATTCCGCTTCTAAAAGCAGGAAGGCTTGCAACAAATATAAGCCCCAGTAAAACCAGGGCTATAAATATATTATTTTTGTTTATCATTTTTTTCATTACTGAACATCACCTCGTCCAAGCAATACAAAATTGCCATCTGTAGCAATTTCATTTGTATATGTTTCCAGGATATATAATCCAGTTTCTCCCTCACGGAAGGCTTCATACTTTGTATTTGACTGATCAATCAAAACATAATCGGCCATATCTTCTGGATGCAATGTATAGAAATCCAGAAGCTTAGTGTTCTTTTGTGTTCTAGCGTATACAGAGTATGTACCTTGTTGTGCAACGCTGTTCAAGTAACCAGTGCTGTTGCTACCAAATGCCACTAAAAGATAATCATCCTCGCCAACGTACTGGCTAACCAAGTTGTATACAGATTGATTTGCCTCGTAGTCCTCTGGCAAAAGTGCTATTCCCCTAAGCTCACCTTCTGTTACAATCCATCGTTCCTTTGTGATATCTGAGTATCCTCCATTTCCTTCTGCCACCCAGAAGCACAGGAAGAATGCTGCTGATAATATTATAAGCCTTGTAAGACCTAACATCTCTAATTCAGAATCCTCATCAGAGATTATTATTATCAATGCTATCACACCGTATACCGCCATATGGCCTGGCACGGAGATATCTTGGTTCGTAGATACAGACCAAATTAATTGTGCTGCTATGGAGATTGCAAACATCATCCAAAGTACGCCCTTGTCATTTGAAAGAGTATTGTTATAGGCGCCGATTCTAGTGTATGTTTTATCTTCTCTATCTCTAAGGAAGTATGGAACCCAGAAAAATAAGATAATACAAGCGTATACAAATCGTGAATTCGATACGCTATCCCATTTAATCAAGCAAATACCTGCTAAAAATGCAAACCAATAAATTGTAAGAAGAACCCCTTCGGCGTAATCTGAAAACTGACGAGCCTTTCTAACAAGGTTCACAACTACAATTGGGAAATATGCAACTATCGCAAGAGCTGCATAACTAAGCAAAATCTTTCCTAAACGAACAATAACACTTTCTTCGTAATCCTGATCACCAAGATACTGAAGCTCGGATATCATTTGAGGAAGTCCTGTAGTTATTTGTAGATAAATAATAAAAGCTCCACCAATCACAAAGCATGTAACAACAAATGCTATTAGCGCTTTTGCATTTAACTGGCCATGATACATGCCAAACAAAATCATTGCACCTAGGAAAAATGCCAGGATAATCATGGTTGGATAACCAAGTATTGCCACGCAACAAGCCACACCTACCAATACGAAATATCGCACTTTTTCCGTTTCATAGTATCTAATCAAGAAACAGATAATCATCATAACTGCCATTTCACAATATGACTTGTATGAAAAATTCTTCCAAGTGACAACAAACATAAAATAAAACAATGCTGCATAATATGCACTATTTTCGAACTTTGTTTTTCGAATGGTGTAGTAAAGATATAATGCAATCAATCCGCGCACTACCATATACATAATTCGCATATACAATACCAGGCCAATATTAATACCTGTTGATACAAATAATGGCGATAACACCTGGTAATACAAAGCCAACAAAGGCCAAGCTAAAAAACCACCTGTTTGAAGTGACTCCCAGCTGTCTGTAAACATATGTTGTCCTTGATATATACCCTTGTATATTGTAAGCAGACCATTTTCATCCACGTAAAATCCGGTGTTTAAGGTAATTGCTACCCAAGCGACTACTCCGATAACAACTATCGCTTTAAAAAGTTTTGCCACCCTAGAATTTTGTTCCATTATTATTACTCCAATCCCACCTATACTTAATGCATTTTAATTGCGTAAAGTACACATCATGGGAATTATTTTAACATAAATAAAGAGAGTTGACTATAAAAGCCAACTCTCTGCAAATAGTATCAATTAATTATTTAACGCCGATACCAAGTACTGGTGCATAATTAACTGTCTGTACTGGAAGTGCTCCAGCCTTAACAGCTGATGTTGAACCAAGCACCATATCGTATACAGAGTATACTGTGATACCGTTTCTGAATGCATCACCAAGTGTTGGTGTTACACGCCATGTAACTTCCTCTGGATGTGTTGCATAGTGAACATAGTATGCAACGATGTCATCGCCATAAGCTGCACGAAGATCAACGTTTCTAGTAGCATAAACATCTACGTTGAACTGTGCGTTTGGCTGACGCTCTTCCCAAAGGCCACATGCTAAGAAGTGAGCAAACAATGTCATGTCGCAATCTGTTGTGTAGTAATCGAATCCATAATAATCCATTACATCAGCATTTGCGCTTGCATAGAACTTAGCATCAAACATTGAATAGAGGCACTGAACTTCCTCAGTAGTAAGCTCTCTTCTGTACTGATCTGCACGGCTAGCAGCTGATGCGCTAGTAGTGAATACTGATACTGCAAATACTGCAGCAAGTGCAAGAGAGAGAACCTTTGCAATCTTGAATCTCTTCATAATAGACACCTTCCTTTTAAATTTAACCCCATTTCCCTATTTTATGGAATTATTCTAATTCGAGTCTACTCCATAAGCATGTTGAAATCAAGAATAATTTCTGAACAATTGATGAATAAAAAACTCCATTACCTAAAGTTTTAGGCAATGGAGTCTAGTTTACTTATACTCACTCTCAGTAATGAAAGTCTTTTTCACATCCGCAAATACGTTATCTAAGATTCGCTTTGTGTTCTGGCTGCGCTCAGGGTTGTCCTGGTGGCCGTCAAGTGAATTGTCCACGAAGTTGAGCTTGCCATTCTTGCGGCCATCGAAGCCTGCGAAGCTAAGCTCCTTGACGCCAAGCTTTACAAGAAGATTGATAAGCATCAATGTGGAATCGTCATTGTATTCGTCGTTGAAATATACAAGCTCATTGTAAGCGATTGCTGCATCGTAGCTTTCAATATCACGCATAAGGTTTGAAGTGATAACAAGCTTGCTATCGCCCTTTTTGTCCTTGATGCTATCGTAGCGCTTTGTGTTTGTAAGGAAGATGATATCGGCACCTGCCTCTGGCACAAAGTTTACTGCGATAGTGCATGTGTCGGCTGTCTTTGCTGCTGCAATCTTATCTGCAGATGTCTTGAGGCTCTCGCCTGGAGCCATAACAAGGATGTTTTTGTAGCCTGCAAGGATATCTGAAAGATTCTTTAAATCTGCCTTGTCATCGTATTTAACATCCATGTACTCCATGTAGAGCTTGTCGATGTATTCCTCGTTGAAGGTCTCTGCCTCAGAAGGGTCCACCTGCGAAAGGATACGCTGGATATCCTTTGTCTTGAGACGCTTTTTATTGATCAAATGCTCTGCGTATGTACGGTGTAGGTAGTACTTTGCAGAAAGGGCGTATGGGATTGCATAGCCCCATGGCTCGCGGGCCTTGATTGGTGCGATGTAGTCGTCGATTACATCGTAGATTGGCTCGAGGGCGTAGCTTGTGCCGTACTGCTCGTTCATGTAATCTGCAATCTGCTCGATGCAAAGGTTGCCAGGCACACGGCCCATTCCAAGAAGTGAACCATCAATAACGATGTTTCGTGTTGGGTTGGCAATCTGTGCTACATGCTGCGCAAGGTTGTAAGCCAAACCAAGATTCTCGTGTAAGTGAACGCCGATTGTGATATCTGGGAGAAGGTTGTTCTCCACCAAATAATATCTGTGTGAAAGGTCGTTAACACGCATTACACCGAAGGTATCTACGATTGAGAAACCGTATGGGTGAAGCTCGTTAACCTTTTCAAGAACCTCGATATATTCCTTGTCTGAATAAACGTTGTTGTTTACTGGGTTGATGAAGACCTTGTATCCCTTATCCATAAGGATGCGGGCTGTCTTGAGACCCCAGTCAAGGCGCCATCTCTTGAATGAAAGACGGATGTATTCGATAGTTCCGTCGCATGGCTCCAAGTGCTCCAAATCGATGAAATCTGCCATAAGTGAGAAGTGAGAATGACCTCTATCCTCTGGCAAAATTCTTTTAACATCCTCGATTGTGTAGAAACGAGCTGTGTCCTTGTCATTGACGCTGTCCCAAAGGAAACCAACCTCGATGATATCTACGCCTGCCTCTACCAATCCTTTGATTGTGTTTTTGATAACTGACTCGCCGAATTTACCCTGGACGATGTGTCCACCGTCACGGAGAGTACAGTCTAAAAGTCTGATATGCTGTTCCATAAAAAAACCTTACTTTCTTACTTTAACTTTCCCTTTGACTTGAGGAATGTGTATACTGCATCTGCCAACTCGAAATCGTCAGCATTATCAATATCTACGCACTCTGCTGCATCGCACTCAACGATGTATGGGTTGAGACCGCATCTTGCGTGTGTCTCTGCGAAGCACTCCTTTGTGAATACATATGGAGATGGGTTCTCTGTGTAGAATGCTTCCATATCCTGTGTACGTGGTGGGTTGCTCAAATCGAAGTTGAATGGCTTGCCATCCTTCCAGAAGAATGTCTGATGCTTCTGGCCTGCAAATGCAGATGATGCCTTGCCAGCTTGTACTGCCTCGATGCACTCTTTGATGTGCTCTGTAGTAGTGAAAGGTGCTGTGGCATGGCAGAGAATGTAAACATCAGCCTCTACCGTCTTTACGAATTCCTCGTAGATTGCACGGCCCTTGCAGAACTTATCGTCAAGGAATGTAGGGCGCTCAAGGAACTCTACTCCCTCTGGCAAGTATTCTTTGATGGCTGGGTTGCTGCAATAGCAGTAAACTTCATCGATGCAATCACCCTTGAGGGCTGCAAGCTTTTCAGTTATAACGCGCACAAGGGGTGTGCCGTCGCTAAAACACTTTGTGTTCTTGCCTGGAAGGCGCTCATTGTTCATTTTTATAGGTACGAATGCTACTGTTTTCATTTTATATACCTCTCTATGTAGTTACTTATATTCGCAAATGCGTTAGGTTCAAACATGCCATCTGGATCCACTTTGCCGGCGCGGCCTGTTTTGATAAGGTCCACAACCTGCTCTGCTGAGTCAACCAGCGGCACGTTCTTTTCTTTTATAAAATACTCCATATTTACGGCGGTGTCACCATAGTTTAAGAGGATGGTGTCGCAGCCGAAGCCGATGCCTTCCCAAACTGAAGCTGTACGGGTGCTGACAACCACGCTTGATGCGGCAAGGTATTTGAAGATGTGATTTTCATTGTTGTCAATCACATCCAGATTGTCGTTTACAAGCCAAGGATAACGCTTTTTGTAGTAGCCAAACTCCAGTGGATGGAGCTTGTAGATGATGTGGTATTCATCCCCAATCATATCTGCCACCGCTGCTGCCACCTTGCTGATTTGCTCGCCCTCTGCAAGGGTGGAAATGAAGCAGATGGTTTTGTCATCCTTTGGATTTTCTGCCTGGTAGTGGGCTCTCTGCTTTTCGAAGAATGGGAAGCCGACTGTAATCATATTTACATTGTCAGGCAGGTGCACAATTGGAAGCTGTGTCTCGCTGTAGATGAGCTCGTCGTCCGGAAGCTCTGTGAGATGGTCTTCTGGATTGTACTGCATTGGTGTGTGAGTAGGGAATGCAAATCCGTGGCTGTATTCCGCGGTATGGATGCCCCTCTCGTGGCCAAGCATGCTCATAGCGTAGCTTTCCATTGCGTAGTAGCAGATTTCGATGATGAGCTTTGGGTTAGCCTTGTCCAAAATCTTGCCACAATATTTCTTTGTGATATCGATGTAGTACATTCTATCAACGATATCAGGAATAAGCTTTTCTCTTAAATCCGGGCCAAACTCTGTTTTGATTGCATCAAGGATTGGGCCGATTTTTTCTGTAACGGCAGCTGTGCGCTGCTGGCGCTTCTTTGTATTTAATTTCTTTGATAGCTTTACTGCAAGGTTGGTCTGGAATGCCACCCTATCAGTAAAATAGACATTGTCCATTCCGTTAGGTGTGCAATGTCCGTGGTTTTCTGGATGTTCAAGAATTACGCTGTTGTACTTCTTTGCTATCTCATCGCAATAGATGTCCTCGTAGATGCCAGTGTCGGCATTCTTGGTACGACGTCCGTTTCCGATGAAAAGCACATCCACATTTTTATAAGTGAAAGGCTTTAGGGCATTGATAGCCATCCTGATGAGCTCCGACTTGGTGAACCCCTGGGCATCGCCCTCAGTGCGGCCCACCGTCTCGGCCTTGATGGCATTGTGGATTTCGTATCGATACAAAGCCCACGCATGCATGCCTTCAATCTCTATTTGGTTACATTTGTGCTCTCGCTCGAAGGCGAGGAAGTTCTCAATCGTTGGTTCTTTCATCGTAAGTTCTCTCTGAAATGATATAACGTGGGCGAGCCTTTGTCTCCATGTAGGTCTTTCCAACGTACTCACCGATTACACCAAGTGAGATGAGCTGGATGCCGCCAAGAAAGCAGACTGCCACCATGATACTAGACCATCCGGCGTTTGTATTGCCAAGGAAGTGCTGTACCACTGAATATATAAGCAAGATAAGGCTGATGAAAGCCACAAAAATACCGAAGCCTGTAATCATGCGGATAGGCTTAACACTAAGGGATGTGATGCCGTCGAATGCAAGGGAAAGCATCTTTGAAAGTGGGTAATGGCTCTCGCCGGCGATACGCTCGTTTCTTGCATAGTAAACGCTAGTGCTCTTGAACCCTACAAGTGGGAACATTCCGCGAAGGAAAAGGTTGACCTCCTTGAAGTTTGCGAATTCGTTAAGCACGCGGCTTGAAACTAATCTGTAATCAGCGTGGTTGAAAACAACCTCTGCACCCATGCCATTTAAAAGCTTATAGAAGCTTTCAGCTGTGAAGCGCTTGAAGAATGTGTCTGTAGCACGGCTGTTGCGAACGCCATAGACGATTTCGCATCCGTCCAAATATGCATCTACCATTTCGTTCATAGCATTGATATCGTCCTGACCGTCGCAGTCGATAGAGATAGTGATATCACAAAGCTCCTTTGCTTCCATAAGTCCTGCAAGAACTGCGTTCTGGTGACCACGGTTGCGGCTCTGTGTGATGCCTACGAAGTGCTCGTCCTGCTTTGCAAGATCCTTGATGATTTCCCATGTAGTGTCCTTTGAACCATCGTTTACGAACATTACACGAGACTTATCATCGATTTTATCAGCTGATACAAGCTCCTTGATTTTATCTAAGAACATTGGAGCTGTGATAGGCAATACCTTTTCTTCGTTGTAGCATGGAATTACTATGTAAAGTACTGGTTTCATTCTAATCTCCTTAATATAAAGCCATTATTTTATCAATTTTCGAGCTATCACCCCAAACTGCCTTTGAATCGTATGGGCGATCTGGGAATGTGCCGTAAGCTAAGCTGATAGAGAACCCATTGTCTTCGATGAATTTCTCTACGCGGTCTGCAAGCTTCATTGGCTTGCCTGTGCAGCACTCGATGATTCCCAGCACTTCATCCTGCATAGCTGCCTTAGCAACCTGCTCGCAGAATAAATCGTAATCTGTGAAATCGTACTGATTCTGACCTGTGGTGAATGGGAATGTGGTGTCGCCTGCCTCTGCTGCAGCTGTGAGCTTAGAGAAAATGCTACAGCCCTTATGAGCGTTACCAACTATATAGTAGCCCCTGAGCCACTGAAGCTTCACGCCTGTCTCCTTGCAGAGGAGCATGGTAGCCTGGCGAAGGGCATTCTTTGAAATACCGTAAAGTGACTGTGGTGCGCATGGTGTGTCTGCCTTGATGCAGCCTTCCATGAAGCCGATTTCGTGCATGGTGCCCATGACACACATCTTTCTGATGCCGGCACGGCACATCTTTGAAATGAAATCATAGTGATGTGGCAAATCGTTCATATGATTTTCTGAAGCGTGGCGGAAGCCGTCGCGCCAAGCCAAGTGAATTACAACATCTGGCTTTTCAAAATATCCATATGGGTCCTCAAGTGTGAAAAGATCTGCGTCGATTCGCTTTGCACGTGGGTCCACGTCATCTGTGTGAAAATCTGTGGCCACCACCTCAGCGCCGAGATCAAGCATAGTCTTCACAACTCCCTGACCTATATATCCATTTGCACCTGTTATTAAATATTTCATTTTTTATACCTCAAATAAATTATCAATCCATGAATGTATTGAATAGCGGCGGCGTACCTGCTCGTTTTCAACATATGGGCTATCAAGCCATTGCTCATCTGGCAATACGAAGGCTGAGTAATCACCGGATGCCTCGGCTTCGTCGCATTTTGCAGGTAGGTTTTCGAGAACCACCGCATTATTTTCATTATAGAACTCATAGTCCCGTAAATAAATGTTGTTTGTTACCAACTTTCGCTTGATTCCAAGGGTTTCCATTGTACGCATTGTCAATCCCTGCTGCTTTTCATGGGCGAGGTCGATGACTGCCTTGGAATGCTTCACCATGTCGCGGATGGTGTCTGGGCTGAATGGCTCGAAGCTTACGATATCCATATCAAGGTTCTTTACAAGCTTAGGGTCCTTCAGCTTTTTGCCGCGATATACGCTAGGATTCAGGTAGAGCTTAAGGCAAAGGTTTTTATCCTTGTTTGCTTCCTTGAATGCCTTGAAATATCTGTATCTGAATGGGAAGAAGGCTGAAACACTAACGTAATCGTACTTGTATTCCTGCACCTCATCCATGTTGTTTGCATCAAATTCATCTGAATAGAAAAGTGGAAGGAGCTTGTAATCCATATCGGAATTAGCTGCGTCCACGGAATCGAATGTGCCTCTCCAGTCGAAAAGACGGCCAAGCTCGCCTTTGTGGCGCATGTTTTCAAAGGAATCCCATGAATAATAGATGGATTTTCCGTTGGCCTTGAGGGCGTGGAGCTTTAGCTCGTGGATAGTCAATTCATTTAAAACATTGCCACGGATGACAAGTAAATAGTCATATCCGCCTGCCGGCATCTCTGCCAAAATCTGATTGGTAAGCTTTTTGTTGAACCTATCAAAAATGTTTGGCTTGTGGAAGATGCTCTCGATATTTTTCATAATCAAGAACTTTGTCTTTTCAGGCTCCTCATCGTAGAAATGAGGGTTGGCGCCGCGGGCCACCAAGTCCTTCTTTATCTCGTTCTGATAAGCGTAGAACTTTGGCATGATAATAAGAATGTTCTTGGATTTTAAATCTACTTTGTAATCAAACTCTGTGTTCATCATAATCTTGCAATAGTTTCCTCTGCTTCCTTGCGGATGATTTCTGGATTAAAGACCTTGCGGAAACGATAGTATTCCACTGGTCTGCCGCCGTACTCGCGGAAGCTGTGATTTATCTGCTTTACAACGCTGCCTTCGAAGTCGAACTTGAGGCCAAGGTCGTGGGCCTTTTCGATTGACTTGTGGACAAGTGCGTCGTATGTCTGAAGTCTTGAATGCTCTGGGATTGGGCCGCCTGCATCAAGATAGAGGCTTTCCTCGTCCCAAACTAAAAAGCTAAGTGAAAGAACTTCGTCGTTCTCTCCCAGTGCTGCAAAAACTTCGCCTGCATTGTGGGCGTAGGCTGCTTCGTATATACGATGCCACTGCTCTCTTGAAAATGGAACTGGCAAATCCTGGCGAGCGAAAATCTTTTCATGCTCGGTGTAGAATGTATCAGCATCGATGGTGCCGAAGTGGTGGACGTTTTTCTCACCCTTGCGGATCATGTTTTTATACTTGCTGCTGATATTTTTATCAACCTGCTCCATATCGGATGTATCCTCGATAACGTATGTGTAACGAGGGATTACGCTATATCTGTGCCAGAAAAATGGAAGGAAGTTCTGGTACTTGTACTGGAACTGCTGCTCGTAAATATCGAGGCCCATGCTCTCGATGAACTCGATGGCAGCGTCGCAGATTTCTTCCTCGTAGCTAGCGCGCTTTGCAAGGGACTGTGGGTCCTTTGGGTAGCTGACAATCAAGCCATTTGTCTGTGTGAGAGGTGGCTTGGTGATACGCTTTATTCCGTTTTTCTGTTCGAGATAATATGGCATAGCAGCCCAAATGCGGCCGCCCTTTTCGTAGAGCCATACATCCCAATTTTCAGGGCCTACTACTGCATCGAGCCACCATGGCTTTGAATAGATGCACACGTAATTGTCCTGGCAAAATTTTTCAAACTGTTCTTTATTACTCATTTTATCCTCTTTAGCTTTTAAGCTGTGTAGATTCTTCTTGCGATTACTTCGTAATCAAACTGAAGCTTTGCGAATGCAAATGACTTGGCCTTTGTCTGCTCCAAAAGAAGCGGTGTTTCTGTGATGCTCTTGAATACGTTTACCATATCCTCTACTGTCTCCACGAAGAAGTAGTTTTCGCCGTTGCAATCGCTGTATGTTGCATCCTTGTAGGTCTCGTGTGGATATGTCATGTTGGCGCAGCCGCAGCACATGGCAGTCTCGAATGTGGATGACTGGCCACCTGGCTGGCAGTACAAATCAACGCCTGCAAGGAATTCCTCGATTTCTTTGTTGACCTTCCAGCCCATGAAGCGGATGCGATTATCTGACTCCAAAAGTGGGCGAAGGGTGGATTCCATATCCTCTGGAATGGAACCGAATACAAACAGTGCAAGGCGTGGGTCGCTAACCTGTGTGAATGCCTGCAAAAGCTCGGCTGTGCGCTTGCCTGCTGAAAGCTTTCCTGAGTGAGCCATGATGATGGCGTCCTGTGGAAGGCTGTATTTATTGATGATGTTCTGGCGAGCTTCGCGCTGCTGCTCGGTAGAATAAATGATTCCGCCGATGGCCATGAACTCCATCTTGTTATCTGGAATACCGTAGATATCCTTGAGCCAATCTCTCATCTGCACGCCAAGGTAGAGAATCTTATCAACCTGTGGCAACGCCTTGTGAACGAAGTGGCCATGGATGAATTTGTAGAATGCCTTGCTGAGTGGTGTCATAGCTGAGTTTGTGTAATCCTCGTGGCTATCCATGAAGAAAAGGCACTCTGGATGGTGCTTGCAGTAATCTGCCACATCCATCATTTCGAATCCGCACACACCGTGATAAAGGATGGTGTCTGGCTGGATTTCCTTGAGATATTTCTTGAGCTTGCGGCACTTCTGGATTTTCTCTGTCCAAAGGTCGCTATTGAAAACTCGGTCATATTCTAATCTGATAAGGCGGGCGCCGTTGTCGAGGATTCTGTCCTCCTCAGGGCCCTTCACAAGCTTGCTGCCCTCGTAGTGATAGACGTCGGTGATGATTGTAACATCGTGGCCGTCCTTACGATTCATGGCAATTAACATGTTCTCCTGGTAAAGCATCCCTTCTGTAAAGTGGGACGGCATTCCTATGTGTAAAACTTTCATTGTAAACTCCTATTAATGTGGCATTACCACGGCACGTGGGCGTGGGGCTGATACCACGGAATAATCTGGAACACTTTTGGCGATGACAACATTGCCGCCGATGCAGCAATTGCGCCCGATTTTTACTCCTGGAAGGATGAGCACATTGTTGCCGATAAGTGTGTTTTCTCCGATTTCGATTGGCTTGGTAGAGATTGGCTGGTCCTGGATTGGAGCATCCAAATCTGCGTAGCCGTGGGCGCAGTCATTAATCATGACATTGCCACCGATTCCAACATTGTCGCCGATTGTGATTCCGCTTGCGCAGAAAATGTGGGCGTTCTGGCCGATGGTGACGCCATTGCCGATTTTGATGAGTGGGTTGAACTGCACTCCGTCCTTGTATTCCAAAGTCTCCATGCGAAGGCCTGGGAGGATGTAAACTTTCTCGCCAAGCTCAACGTTTTGCAAGTTGGTAAGTCTTAGAGGCTTGGACATGACGCAGCGCTTGCCTACTTTTTTGAATTTGTGGAAGTATCTGATGTAGTTAACTAAGTCACGTACATCTCGTAATCTATTCTTGAGAAATTCCATTATAAATCTCCAAATAATTTCTATACATTACCGCATTGTCATAGTGCTCTACGGCGTATGCGCGGATTTCGTCAGCAGTGAGGCCACGGCTAAGCTGTGTGCCGATGGCTTTTTGCAATGCCTCCAATGTGGCGGCATATTTCACATCTGCGTCGCCAGCGATATCCACGCGGACGAAGGTGCCGTAAGGCTCTGGCGCGGTTTCCTTGGTGCCGCACTCATCCAATCCTACAACAGGTGTGCCGCAGCACAATGCCTCGATGCAGGTGGTTGGGAAGTTTTCAGCCTTCGAGCATATTATAAACAAATCTGCCTCAGAATACCAACGAGCCAGTTCGTCCTGGTCCTTGGTGCGGGCAATCAGCTGCACATTTGCTGAGTGACGCTTTGTTTCATCGGCCCCTACCAGCACGAAATGTGTGTCCGGCATAGTCTCTGCCAAATCTACCACCATCTGGCCGCCCTTGCGGACATCCATGATGTTTGGCGCAACCGCAAGGATAAGCTTTGCATCAGCTGGGATGCCGAACTGGTTGCGGATGGCGTCGTCTTTTGGACGTGGGTAGAAAATGCCGTCGGTATCTATTCCGTTATGTATGACCTGGATGTTGTTGCCATACAGATATGTTTCCTTTGTTTTATCAGCCAGCCACTTGGAAGGTGTGACGATTGCCTTAAGATTCAGGCCATCCATGGCAGCCTTTTTCTCAGCAAGGAGCTGAGCTGTTTTGTCGATTGCCAGTGAGCTTACGTACTGGCGAAGATATGGGCAGTTGCCACATCCGCTTTTATATCCCTGGCACTCGTATGCGAAGCCGCATTTGCCTGTGTACATATATTCGCAGTGGAAGGTCCACACGACAGGAATCTGCTGCTCCTTGAGGAACTCCAGCAACTCTGTGATGTTTACAAAGTACGCGTGGAGCTCGTGTATGTGAATCAAATCCGGCTTAAAATCCTTGATGTACTGGATAAGATTTGCTGTGGACTTTGGTGAGTAGCAGCCGTTTTTGCCAGTGATTCTAGCAAGCAGGGCGTGCTTTTTTGTCTCCCAGTCCAGACCGAATTTGTAAATGCCTGGTTCATCTATGACATCTCCACGGCCGTAGGCGATACGAGCCTCGTGTCCATCAGCGTTGAGGCGACGATAAAGGTCATACACTATCTTGCCTGTGGAGCTGTATTTGCAGTTAACATCTAATAAAAGAATCTTCATGGTTTCGTCCTTGATTTACTCAGAGTAAATTCCTGCATCAGTCAATTCTTCTTCGGTAGGAGCTGTGATGAGGACTGCCTTGAGGCGGCCATAGTATACGAACATGCTTCCGCCTGCTGCTGCGTGGGCATGGCCGTTTTCAATAACATCCTTCAGATCAGAAATGCCGCCGGCGCCGCCGCATGCTGTAACAGGGATATCTACGGCGTTAACCACCTGATTTACAAGGTCGATATCGTAGCCTTCCATCATTCCATCACGGTCGATTGAGTTAAGGAAGATTTCGCCAACTCCAAGCTCCTCGGCATGCTTTGCAAGCTCTACTGGGCTCATGTCGATGACCTTTGTGCCATCGCAGATGACGCACTTGTACTGACCATTTACCACCTTAGCATCGATGGAAGCAACCACCGACTGGGAACCTGCAAGCGCAACTGCATCCTTTACAAGCTGCTCATCCTCTACAAGGCTGGTATTCAAAACCACCTTTTCATAGCCGATTGCAAGAAGCTTGCGAACCTGGTCCAAAGTTTTGATGCCGCCGCCATATGAAAGTGGCATGAATGCTTCAGATGCCATATCTGTAAGAAGCTCGAAGTCTGGCTCCAAGCCCTTTTTGCTGGCAGAAATATCAAGCACTGCCATCTCGTCGATGCCCTTGCGGTTGAAGATTTTCAACGCGTTGACTGGGTCACCAAGGTATGTTGGCTTTTTGAAATTTATTGTCTTTATCAAATCCCTATCATCAATAAGAAGAACTGGGATGATTCTTGGTCTATTAAACATAATTACCTCTTTTGGCTATTGCTAACACTTCTTAGTAAAATTTTCTAATAGTCTCATTCCGAAGTCGTGGCTCTTTTCCGGATGGAACTGGACGCCGTACACATTGCCTTTGTTGACTGCGCAGGCGAATTCATATCCGTAGTCGCATGTCATCATCACATCCTCAGCGTTCTTACAAACAGCATGATATGTGTGGACAAAGTAATATCTCTGGCGACCTTCGATTCCATCTAAAAGTGGCACGTCCTTTTTGAACTCCACGATGTCCCATCCCATGTGAGGAACCTTGAGGTTCATTTCTGCAGGGATGTCGAAGCGCTTGCAGCTGAAATCGATAAGGCCAAGGCCAGGGAGCTGACCTTCCTCGGAACCATTTCCAAGGAGCTGCATGCCAAGGCAGATACCAAGGATTGGCTTGCCGTTTCTCGCCTCTTCTTTAATTAAATCTACAAGGCCTGTTTCATTGAGCTTGCCCATGCCGGCATCGAATGCACCAACGCCTGGCAAGATGATTTTGTCTGCTGCCTTGATTTTCTCTGGGTCCGCAGTAATGACGCTTTTCTCGCCAATTACTTTTAACATATTGGCAATGGAACCTAAGTTGCCCAGGCCATAATTTATAATTGCTACCATATTATTTAAAACCTCATGTTCCTCTTTTCAATGCCAAGGATTTGGCAAATCTTTACACCAAGACGAATCATCCACATAGAGTTTTTGTAGTCGTCTGGGGTGTGGGCTGGGGAGTTGATGATTTCATCGAATTCCTCAGTTGAAATGCCAAGCTTCTTTGCGATGTATTCCTTATCCTGCTCCATCTGGTCTGTGTCGTATGGGTTTGTCTTAAGCTTTTCAAGAGCTTCCTCACGAGTCATTGTGCCAGCTAAAATCTGAGTTGAGAATACATTTTTTCTAGTGTCGAATCCAAATTTGTATGGAAGATAATATCCCTCGAAGAATCTGGTAAATACGTTTTCATAGTGCTTGTTTTCGTATTTAGTCCAGCCGTATTTCTCGTGCAAGAATTCCTCTGCCTTTGCCTTGTCGTACACTACGTAATCAAGTGGATAGAAACGCTTCATTCCGTAGACATATTTGTAGAGCAAACGATACTTGAGAATACCGCAGGTTGGATATGTCTTCAGTGGGCGCTTGCCGAATTTCTTGTGAATATCCTTGTACATACGAAGGTCGTTCATGTAAATCCACTCTACTGGTGGACGAACGAACTCTGTACTGTTGTTTGAGCCAGTGAGCACCCATTTGATGCCATGCTTTACAGCATAGTTGTAAAGGGATGCGAAGATTGCGTGATCCTGTGGCGCATCGCAGCTACTGATTCCTGACTTAAACATAGAAAGCTGTAAGTCGCTCATCTCCTTCCAGTTAATAACATCTGTATACATATCAAGGTCCATGCCCTTGACGATTTTTTCAATATTTTCAACGGCTACGTTCAGGTTCCATCCTGTATCTACAACGTAGATAAGTGGACGAAGGTGCATAACTTCCTTTGCGATATACGCAAGGTACGAGCTATCTGCACCGCCTGACATACCTAGGATACAATCGTAATCCTTGCCCTCTCCGTCTTTACGAATCTGTGCTGCTACCTTTTCAAGCTCTTCCCTGTTCTCCTTGTTTGGATTCCAGTATGGCTTGATGTTTTTCTCGAAGTTGCGACAGTGGTCGCAGACCCCCTGCTCATCGAACTCAATCATTGAATCAGTTGTGTCCATCACACACTGAGTGCAACGCTGATATTCTCTCTTAATCTTAGGAATATAAATTGCCATAAATACCTCTAGTCCGCTGATTCTCTACTCTGTGTGCATCAGTTACGGTCTCAAGCCTGACATCTTACTCCGCTCAACAACATGTTTCGCTTGAGCAAGAGTCAGAGCTTTATACCTACTGATGTTCTTTACTATAAAGAATCAGCTCATCTAAATTATTTCACCATTTAATTACGGTTTATTTCATCCAATATTTCGTCGGCGCTAACCACTTTGTCGAAGCCTTCTGTGCTTTCCTTCTTGAAGACAATGCGGATAGTCATGAGGATGAGTTTTAAATCAAGTAAAAAGCTATAGTTTTCAATGTACATCAAATCGAGCTTGATTTTGTCGTAAGCTGATGTGTTGTACTTGCCATAAATCTGAGCGTAGCCTGTGAGGCCTCCCTTTACCTTGTTTCTGAATTCAAACTCAGGGATGGCTGCTGTGTATTTCTCCACATGCTCGGTACGCTCTGGGCGAGGGCCAACGATTGACATATCGCCCTTAATAATATTGAAAATCTGTGGAAGCTCGTCGATACGAGTTGCACGGATTACATGTCCTACCTTTGTGATGCGATCATCGTCATCTGTGGCTGGGCGCTGCTCTGCATCCTCAACCATACTTCTGAACTTCAGGATATCGAATACCTTGCCATCCTTTGTGACGCGGGCCTGCTTGTAGAAAACAGGGCCATGGTCCTCAAGCTTGATTGCAAGTGCAACGATAAGCATAAGTGGTGAAAGAACCACTGCGGCAATGACGCAAAGAATCACATCAAAGATTCGCTTTACGATTTCCTGCTCAGGTGTGAGGCCTGTTGTGTTGATCATCACAAGTGGAGTGTCAAACTGGTGAATGCCCTCACCACCAGAGATGATAACATCGGAAATCTTTGGAGTGATGTATGTCTCGATTTCGTGCATGTAGCAGTACTTCAACAAATCGTTTCTCTGCTCAGCACTAACATCCGAAATTACGATACCATCATAGTCAGCAAGCATCTGGCAAATCTTATCAATGCCCTCGTCAATGCTGACGATGTTTTTGATGTTGTAGCTATCTGCTCTGGTGTCCATCTTGAGCTTCAGCCCAACAGACTCTTTATTTCCGTACACCATCAAAAGCTTGCTGGCCTTTGAGTGGCGCTCATATATTGCAAAGAAGATGTATACGCTGATTCCAGAGAGGAGGAAATCTCCTACTGTTAAAAGAAGCATTGGCTTCACTGGAATCATGATGTTTGCCATCAAGCAGAGCTGCAAGTATGTAACCGCATTTACGATAAAGATTGCAATCCACTGTGAGAACAACACATCGGCAATTTTTAAAATGCCATATTTGAAGCCTTCACACAGATGAATGATTACCAGCATCAGTATGAAGTATATTCCCATCAGCACATACTTTCCACGGCCCAGGAATGGGAAGAAATACTCCCTATCAAAAATCATGTATTTCCAAACGAAATAGTATGCAACTGCCATGATGGCAAGCTCTATAACGCTCTCTATTTTTCTTATAGTATTCTTATTCTTCAAACCTTATTTCTCCTAGAAACAACATTCAGTAGTCTATATAAATTTATTACAAAATGCAATCCTTAACATTATACCATTATCTGGGCTAAAATGCTCATTTTATTAATATGGAAAACCCAGGGTTTGTTTCAACCTGCTTGTTACAGGATACCCATCCAGTCAGCGAGTCAATGATGCCCTTCGGCGCTTCGCGTCATTGACACACTGCCTTTTGATGGGTATACGGTAATCAAGCAGGTTTGAAACTGGGACTGTGGCAGAGCCACGTGTCTATGAGTAGATGGCGACACGCGGATTGGAGCTTTCTTTAATTCGGCGTGTCTGTTTTGGAGGCCAGAGACACGCGCTTTTGCTATAACTTCAATTCCGCGTGTCAATTTTAGGCTGCTTGAACACGCCGTTTTACAATTTCTCTCTTTTGGCGTGTCTTTTCTTCCTCTTCCAAACACGCGGATTAACACTTTTTCTATTTCCGCGTGTTTTCCTCTCTTCTATTAGACACGCGCTTTCGTCGTTTTCTCTTTTCCGCGTGCTTTTCGCCCTTCTAGAAGACACGCAGATTTTCACTTTTTCCATTTCCGCGTGTCTCCCACTAATCCTTCGACACGCAGATTTTGCAATTCTGCATTTCTGCGTGTCTATATTTCACTGCCCCGACACGAAGAATAAGCCAACCTCCATTTCTTCGTGTCAAATTTATACCCCATCGACACGTAAATACTAGGATTCTCTTATTCTTCGTGTCTTGAATCTCCTCTTCAGACACGTAAATCTCGATATTTGCATAATCTTCGTGTCATTTTTCTCTTTTATAGGCACGTAAATATCTGTTTTTCTCTATTCTTCGTGTCTTTCACTTAAGAAAATGACACGAAAATCGCTGACTTCTCCGAATCTACGTGTCTAGCAGTTCTATTTCAGACACGAAAATCCCTGGTTTTCCCGAATCTACGTGTCTATCGCCTCTATTTCAGACACGAAGATTAAAGCTTCATCCATTTCTTCGTGTCTACGCCTCCTCCCTGGTACTGGTGGCTTCGCCACAGTCCCAGTTTCAAACCTGCTTGACCACCCCATATCAGCTGGAGGGCTTGGGTCAAGAGGCGTAGCGCCGCAGGCCTTACTCTTGACGCCGGACCGGAGGCTGATATGCTGTGGCTAGCAGGTTGAAACAAACTCTTCAGGCTAGCCAGAAAACTAGAGAAAGCCTCAACCCCTTCAATTAGCTATCACAGCAGCACTGCCCCTCATCTACACATGAATATGCCATTTTCTAGTTTCAATTCACTCCAATCCAGACACGAAAACTCAGCCTTCCAGCAGTTCTTCGTGTCTGCGCCTCCCGCTTGGTACTGGTGGCTTCGCCACAGTCCCAGTTTCAAACCTGCTTGACCACCCTATATCAGTCGGAGGGCTAGAGTCAAGAGGCGTAGCGCCGCAGGCCTTGCTCTTGACGCTGGACCGAAGGCTGATATGCTGTGGCTAGCAGGTTGAAACAAACTCTTCAGGCTAGCCAGAAAACTAGAGAAAGCCTCAGCCCCTTCAATTAGCTATCACAGCAGCACAGCGACTCCACTACAACAAAAAAGCGCCCCGAAGGGCGCCAGATATTCTATTCCTGTTCTTCCTTTTGATACTTTTCGCGGATAACGAACTGTGGTGAGTGGTTGCCATTGATGAAGATACGGCCAACGTATTCGCCGACGATTCCGACCATCAGCATCTGAAGGCCACCGAGGACAAGTGTGGCAGCCATCATTGTTGGCCAGCCAGGGACATCGCCGTGGTGGATAGTCTTTATGATGATTACACCAGTGAGCAGGAAGCCCATGATGCAGGATACGAAGCCAAGGCATGATGTAAGGCGAAGTGGCTTTACAGAGAAGGAAATGAATCCATCGAACCAAAGGTTTAAAAGCTTACTGAGTGTGTAAGTGCTTTTGCCCTCCTCGCGAGCCTTGTGCTCAACGTATACATTAGCTGTGTTGTCTGTGCAGCGAAGGATCAACCCCCAGATGTATGGGTATGCTCCTTTGTATTTAAGCATTTCGTCACGGACGAATCTGTTGATTACAAAGTAGCTGTTGAGCTGTAGTGACTTTGGCTTTCCGATAAATGATGTAGCCATCATATCGTTGATGTCGTGGCCAAACTTCTTGAAGAGAGTATCCTTTTTAGTGCGATACTTTCCGAAGACCGCATCATAACCCTTTTCAATCTGCTCCAAAAGCTTGTGAGCTTCGTATGGAGGGTTCTGTCCATCGTCATCAAGGACTATTATATATTCGCCAGTTGCCTGAGAAAGGCCGCACATTGTAGCGCCATCCTGGCCGAAGTTTTTGGATAGGTTGATGGCAACTACTTCTGAATTTTTATCAGCTAGCTCACGAAGCTTGGCATATGTGCCATCTCTTGAACCATCGTTTACTAATACAATTTCTTTATCGTACTCTTCGGAAGGAAACTCCTTACAAATATCGTCTACCACCGCTTCAATTGTATGCTCGCTATGATAGCACGGAATTACGAAGGATATTTTCTTTTCAAATTTTTCCATATACACTCCAGTCTCATTCTAGCATTATTGTATGTGTCTAAGTAAAACCCCTGCTATATAATCCATGTCCCCTGTGTCATATGTCTGAGTAATTGGTAGTGGCACCAAATACTTAGAAAGCTTCTTCTCAAAGCTGTTTGTTTCTTTGGATTCTTCAATCCATCTCCACCAACGTGGAACGTATATCTTGTTTTCAACAAGCATCTCCCTTAGGCCTTCCTTCTCAAACAAGAATGGATAAACCATAGGTGCTCCATTTTCCAAAACCGGCTTTAGTTCGTTGAGCTCTCCCAATAACTCATGAAGCTTGTTGAAATTTGCAATTCGCTTTTCATTGACTGATGCCAAATCAACGGCGCCCATCATTGCCTCTGTAAGCTTTGACATGTAGGCCATGCCTTCAACTTTGATGTGTTCTTCGTTGTCCTTTGACATGGCGTAGGCTGCATTTGGGCCAGCCTCGATTGCCTTTAATAAAAAGCCTGCTGCATCAGCACTTTCACCTGTTGGAATATCCAAGCGCTGAAGCTTATCCCCAACAAGGTAGGCTCCATCTGCCACACCGAAGAACTTGCGACAGCTGTATGCTGAGTAGGTGCCTCGCATTGGCTTTGTGAAAAAGCCCTGGGTATTATCGAAAAGCACGTGGCTGTGCTCTGCGATAATATCCTGCTGCATTACGTGAGTCATGATGCCAAAGTAATTCGTATATACGAAGAGAGCTCTGTCATCAAAACCACCCTCTGGCTCGATTGGCATCAGCTGTTCATCGATGTTGTAGTATTTAACCTCAATGCCAACTTCCTGCAATCCTGCCTCCACTGTCTTGCAAGTGTAGTAAGGAATGTAGCAGGATTTGAAACCGCCAGCTAATGCAGCGTAGGCAATAGCATTTCTTCCAGAGTTTAAAGCTACGTAGTCGAAACCTGGGAAGAAGTCTGTATTCAGTTTCTTTAATTCAAGTGGAAGACATCCTCCGAATTCTCGCAACTTTTTATCCTCCAATTATTTGTCGAATCTTCCTACGAAGTCCATTGTGCTGCAATCCTTCATTGGGAATTCAACTGATTCGCCTGTTGCAGCTGATTTATAAATAGCAAGAACCATTTCAAGGGCGCGGCGACCTGCCTCACCATTTACGTATGGCTCTCTGTCGTTTTCGATAGCATCGATAACATCGCGGTAGAGCTTTGTGTGACCAAATCCGTATACATTTGGAGGAAGCTCTGAGCATTCCTTCTTAACCTGCTCTGGCTCGTCGATGTAATCTGAGAAGTTCCACTCCTCAAGAAGGTTTACAGCATCGCCGCCGGCCTTAACTGTACCCTTGTCGCCGAAGATGTAAAGTGTCTCCTCAAGGTTCTTAGGGAATACGTCAGTTGTTCCTTCGATGATACCGTAGCTGCCGTTTGCAAACTGAACGAGGGCGATACCAAGATCCTCTGCCTGGATGTAGTCGTGCTTTAATCTGTCAGTCATACCAACAACACGAACAACATCGTCGCCCATCATCCAACGGAGAAGGTCGATATCGTGGATACACTGGTTCATAAGTGCACCACCATCCTGCTCCCATGTGCCTCTCCATGAAGCGCGGTCATAATATTCGTGGTCACGAGCCCAACGGATGTGAGCTGTACCGTATAAAAGACGACCGAATCTGCCCTTTTCAAGAGCTTCTCTAATCATCTGGATTGACTTGTTGAATCTGTTCTGGTGGCAAGCGCAAACCTTAACGCCCTTCTTGTGACCTGCCTCGATGATTCTATCTGCATCTGCAAGTGAAAGTGCGATTGGCTTTTCGATGATGACATTGCAACCAGCTTCGATACAATCGAGGGCAATCTGTGCATGCTTGCCTGACTCTGTAGCGATGGCTACAAGCTCTGGCTTCATCTCCTCGAGCATCTTTTTGTAATCTGTGTATTGCTTAACATAATCAGCATCAAGATCAAATTTCTTGATTTTGTCCTCTGTGTTTTTAAGGTCAAGATCGCAAAGTGCAACTAAATCAAGGCCTGTCTTCTGTGATGCTACTACGTGGTTTGGCGAAATTCTTCCGCATCCAATAATTGCATATCTCATTACTATTTCCTCCTTTATGCTGTGATGATTTCTTACGCTCACAAGCCCTTGTACTCTTTTTTGAACTATGAAACGTTCTACAAAAGAGCACTAGGAGCTTGTTAGCTAGAAATCAGCCTAGCTTTCCTTTTTTAAAAGACTATACGCTACGAGATACGTATAGTACGGTGTCATGTATTTATAGAACATATCGATGCCTAAATCCATGAACACAAATGAAATCATAAATGAAAATATAATCAACTTTGCCATTTTGTTTTTGGTAAAGAAAGATTTGATGATTAAGTAAACCGGGAACCAGTAGTACATTACAAAACCGAAGATTCCGAATGAGAACAAAAGCTCCAAGTAATTCATGTGAGTGTGAATGTTGCGGTAGGCAATTTCCACTCCATCGTTTGGTCGGTACTCTTCAAGCTGTGAGTATGCCATCTGCTTGAATGCGTAGAAGCCGTGTCCGAAAATTGGATGCTCCCAGAAGTGCTCCTTCACCGCTGCGATAACGGCCATTCGCTGGCCTGTGCTAGTGTGCAAATCGTAGTCTGTAGAGCCAACACCTGAAATCATCTCCACGATTCGCTCGCCGATGATGCTGTAGAGTGCAGGGATAACCATGACTGCTACTGAGCCACAAACGGCGATAATTACAAGGATGATGATGTTTCTTCGGATTGTCTTTTTGTCCTTGGCTGCTCCAAGTAACATCACTGCAAATACCAGGATGATTGGAAGCACCGATGATTTGGAACCGGATGCAAAAATCTGTCCGATTGCAAGGATGGCTGCCCAAAGGTAAGCCTTGAACTTGCGATTTATGATGAGCTGATACATAAGTGGTATCAGCATGATAAGCAAAAGATTTCCTGTATCCACACAAGTGCCTGCTGGCGTTGCTCCAACTCGGTAAGCGTTGCCCATGAAAAGCTGCTTCCAAACTGGATCAAAAAGCAAGCTTGTAACAAGTGTAAGTGGAATGACGATGCAGGCTGCCTTTGAAATCACATCAAGCATATCATCCTTATGATGAAAGAGAATCACCATTATTAGGATGGCCGGAACCACTGTGAGGATGTGGTACTGACGGCTGTACATGTCAGTGTAAACTCCCAATTTAAAATGTCCGTAAATGAACACTAAAATCGAAAATGCAAGAGCCCATGCCATGGCTGGATTGAGCAGAGCCTTTTTGGTGGTGGCTTTGTCTTTTACGAAAAGAGCAAGGCACCATGCTACTCCAAGGGCATTTGCAAATACATTGGCCAGCACGTACTGCATTCCAAGGGCGATGCCAAGGTCACATCTAGCGTACACGATGGCTGCCACAATTATTATGGATATAAGTCGTTTATGTTTGTAAATCTTATCCATCTAAATCTCCAATAGTTAATCAAAAACAAATGTGTTTGGCGCAGATTTGAACCAAACCAAGCGCACGCCGGCTTCGCTTAGGTAAGCTGCCAAGGCGCCTGCTGTATAGTTAGGACTAGTCATGATTGCATCGGTTGTATCGAAGATAGCAACCTCTGGGTCGACCAACTCATAAAAGCCTGTTTCGGTAGGCATGCTGTTGTTGCCGTGATGTCCGCACTGAAGGATATCTGCCTTCAATTCATCGCCGTAAGTCTCCACCAAATATTTGGCCATGTACTCACTGTGGCAATCTCCACAAATAAGTATACTGCGGTTTGGTGTAGCCATTTTAAACACTAATGAATCGTTATTTGGAATATCCTCGGCACAATCTACAACAACATCATCAAAAGCGTTGTAAAAAGTAATAGTCAAATCGTCGCTGAAGGTCAAAACATCGTCTCTTTGCACATAGTTGATGTTGTCCGCCTCCGCTGTGATTTCCTGGAACTTGTTGAAGGAATCAACATCATCCCATTCCTGAGCCACGCTGTAGAACAAATCAGCGTCGAGCGGTGTGATGTAAACCTGGTCGATGGTGATGCCCTGTGGGTCCTCATAAATTGCGTTGAAGGCGTCGATGTGGTCCATGTGATAATGAGTGATTATCCAGGCATCAACCTCTCCGCCCAAGGCTTTGATGTTCTGGCGAAGTGTGTCATCGTTTTCACCATGACCACCATCGATGACGATGAGTGTGCCATCATTTTTGTTGTACATGGTGTAGCACATACACTGCAAATCAGAGCCATCATCATATTCTGTCAAAACCCAATCGCCGTAGATTGGAGTGAGAACTGCGTAGTAAGTGGTGCGGCCGTAAAGCTTGAAGCCGTAGTTGAGATATGTGTTAAGGATATCTTCAACGGCTGAAACAACCACATAATCAACATTGTTTTCGGCACAATAATCTGCAACGATTTCTGGATCAGGTGTTGGGTTTGTAAGCTCGTACGCCTCATCCGGAATATCGCGGCCGTATGGCATTGAAAATCTGCTGTCGATTTGGCGCAAATAAATGGCCACATCCTGAGGTGCCATGATGCGGATGGTGTCGCCTTCGTAGTCAGCAAAAATATCGCTGATGGTGATTACATCCTGTGGAACCTTGTTACGATTTTCTGCCTTTGTGAACCAATCCTGGGTGTAAAGGCAGCTGCCGCAAATGCAAACAACTGCAAGGCTTGCAAGAAGTGCAATCAGCTTTTTCCTGCCCTCAAATCTCATCACGAAAAGTGTGAGGCCGTATGCCACAATAATCAGCACCGGAAGGGCACTGTAAAGGCGCAGATAGTACTGCTCGAATGTGCCGTCGTTTAGAATCCATTTTCCTATGATAAGGGTCAGTGGATTGTATATGAAAACTAGCACCAGGCCTGTGTACCACAGGAAGGTGTATCGTTTTATTTTTTCTTTTTCAAAGTGCATTATCAGCCCCAGAGCAACCACGAAAAGCAGCGCAAATGCAAGCTTGCCCCAGAAGGTGGCTGAAATGCCGGTTATGATATTAATCCATTCCATAAATTTATAAAGAATTTAGGCTCCCATTGTCTCTGAAGTAACAGTGCAACGCAGATGTAGACAATCGACTGGACGAAGGGACCAAAGAGGCCTGCCAGAAGATATCGCACTCCGTATATTTTGCGGTGATAAATGGACATGGAAATGAAGATTCCAAGGACTGTCATCACCATTACAAACACTGTAGAAACTGTAAGTGAGCATGCGCCGAGGGATATAAATGCGATGGCGAAAGCTACGTTATTGTCCAGCTCGCTGGCGAAAACTCGCGAGAGGAAACAAATCAAAAATGGGACAACCAGGGCAGTAAGGACTGCCTTGCCCTGCCACAATGTACATAGCAGGCGGAAGGTTGGGGAATAGTGTGAAAACATTCCCATGATGTATGCCGCGGCTAGGATGACCATGAAAATCATTCTATCTTCTACCTTGGCAAACAGAAACTTGGCCATGTAAAAATAGATGCCGTATGCCACCAAAAGCAGGATGACTGGCAAAATTGTATGGCAAACTGTTGTGACATCAAAAGACGAAACAACAGCAAGGTACGAAATGTATGTGGTCCATGACTGAGCAGCGCGCTTTGGTGATGTGTATGGCGCCTCGCCAGTGATGAAGTTTACATTTGTGATCATATCGCTATTGATATCATCCACAGAAGTAACCACGTAATCGTAATCGTCGTAAGACCATTCGTTGACTTCGTATCGATATGCTGCATAAAGCTGTAGCACAACAAGGATTGTAAAGATTATCGCATATACGGTAGTAAGCTTGTTGTATTTTACTTCGTGAAGCATAGTGCTGATGCGAATTCTATAGGCAAGGATATCTTTTTTGAATGTCTTGAAATCAAGAACAAGCCACAAGATTACCAAAGCTGCCACAATCACTGAGTATGTGATAGTCAATCTGTGGAAACCGCCTACAACCAGCTGGGTAGTCATGGTTTTGTTTTGGTACCAGAGGAAGCCAAAATTCAGCAAAAAGAAAATAGCCTGGGCGCCAAAGAAACCAGTGACGTATCTAACTGTAGGTGATTTTAAAATATGGTTTTGCGATCTGTATGTAATTAGTCTGCCCACTGCTACAGGCACGAGCGTGAAATGTAGCAGAAAGGCTAAAGCTCTAATTAAAATCATTATTTATTCTCATCTAATCTTTTTTGTAAAAGGCATTTTGCAAATTCAAAGTCGATTGGATAATCGATGTCGATTGAATCCTCGCGCTTCATGATGTATGCAACTGTGTTGTCGCAGTAGTATGTACGCTTTTCCTTAAGGAGCTTGTAATCCAAAATGTAGATAGCTCCGTTTGGCACGATGTATGTTTCATTGTTCTGGCGATTTGTCATAGTGATTCCCTGGCCAAAACCTGCGTTTTCAACACGGCCCTGCTCGTTGAGCTTGTGATACCAGCTAGCTGGAACCTCTGCCTCTGCAAAGGAAATAAGTGTAGTGGCACCATCATTTTTGAACTGCACCAATGCCTCATCGATGTGCTGCTCTGTACGGAGAGGCACTGTTGGAAGAAGCACCATGAACTTTTCAATCTGCTCGCCTGTTTCATTCATGACAAACTCTGTTGCATGAAGATAAACATCGATGGCAGATGCTGTATCGCTTGAGAGCTCTGCTGGTCGCATGAATGGAACCTCTGCTCCGTACTCACGCGCAACTGCAGCGATAGCCTCATCATCTGTGGTGACGATGACGCGATCTACGCCCTTAGCTTTCTTGGCTGCTTCTATCGTATATGCGATAAGAGGCTTGCCACAAATCTCTTTAATGTTTTTGCCTGGGACTCCCTTAGAACCCCCTCTGGCTGGAATAAATGCAATCATCACTTCACTCTTTCTATAACCTACGCTAGTTACACTCTCAAGCCTGAGATATTGCTTCATTCGACAACACGTCTCATTCAGCAACACTCAGAGCTTGATAGTTACTAGCTTACTCTTTCAAAAAACCTAATAAGAGATTCTACGAAGTAGAATCTACCATTAGAAATCACCCCACTGGAATAATTCGTCGGCTTCGATGTCACGCTTGAGTTCTTTGCCGATGAGCATCTCGTAGAACTTAGGTGAGATGGCTGTACCTGGGCGCTTGTAGTCGAGGTCCTCCTCTGTGAGGATGTGGCCCTTCTTGAGGTCGTGAGCTGCTACGATTGAGCGCTTGTACTCCTCACGCTGGTGCTTGCTTTCGTTTACAACCTTGCGGAAGCTTCCCATCATCTTGTAGCCCTGCTCTGCAGCGTCGCAGATAATTTTCATTTCCTCTGGGTTTGCTGAGATCTTGTGATCCCATCCCTTCATGTTCTTGTCCATTGTGAAATGCTTCTCGATGATGCAAACATTCTTTGCAATAGACATGATAGGTGCAACCACACCAAATGTATGATCAGAGTATCCTGTAGGATATCCAAATGCCATGCGATACATATCGATGTTGTTGAGGTTAACCTGCTCGTCTGCTGGTGGGTAGATTGATACGCAGTGAAGTACGCAGATCTCGTGGCATCCGCCTGCCTCGATAGCTGCGATAGCGTTAACAACATCATCCATGCCTGTAAGACCTGTTGAGATAACTACTGGTACGCCCTTGCTTCCGATGTACTTAAGGAATGGTACGTTTTCAACGTCCATAGAAGCAACCTTGATGAATGGAACGTGAAGCTCGTCAACAAGAAGATCAACGCCTGCCTTGTCGAAAGGTGTTGATGTGAAGTCGATGTCGAGCTCGTCGCAGTATGCCTTAAGCTCGTAATGCTGCTCCTTTGAAAGGGCGTAAGCTTCTACGATTGACTCAAGTGTATAGTCTGTTCTGTTGCGATAGTCATCGCCTAAGAAATAGTTGTCGTCGTAATTCTTCTTTGAGAATACATTGCTCTTTGTGAAAGACTGAAGCTTGATGCAGTCAGCACCGCACTCCTTTGCTGTCTTGATCATTGTCTTTGCAAGCTCCATATCACCATTGTGATTTGCTCCAAGCTCTGCAATTACGTATGGCTTTTTGCCACCTGCTACCATATCCTGATAATTAAATCTCATAGGAATCCTCCATTAAAATATTGCTCCACCAATAACCGTTGCGGTCATGGCTTGTATCTATTGAATCAATATCCAGCCTCTGCAAATCCTGATACAGGTGCTCGAAGTATGGATATCTCTTTGCCAAGTTTTTATAGTGTGTCAGCTTTACCTGGTACTCCTGCTCCACGTTGTGAGTGGTGCCAACCTGGTTGCTATCGTGAATACGATAAATGGTGTCGGCATTATCAACAAGCTTACCTGGGCCAATGTCCATGAGAAGCCTTGTGAAGAAATACCAGTCAAACACTGGGCAATCTCCCTCTGAAAGTGTGGCGATGAAATCGTCGGTCAGCATGCGAAGATTGATTGCTGTGGTGCCCATTCCAATGAAGTTGGACTGGGAAATAAGCCTTGCACTATCAACTGTTTTAGGCATGTTTTCAAGGACGGTTTTGCCATCCTCTGTAACTAATCCATTATAGTAGAAAGCATATGATTTGTCTAATTGGTAGGCCTCCTTGAATGCCCCGATTCTGGTTGGCACGAATGTGTCATCAGCATCGCAAACCACCAGTAAATCATAGCCTAGCGCCTTGGCTTTCTTAATCATCTCTATGCGGGTCTGGGCGATAGTGCAGCCCAATGGACGCAGGTTGAGATAATAATCACATTTATTCTTTATGTCTAGGCGCTCAATATCTTCATCTGTGTAATTGTCATTAGTTATCAACAAGTCGAAGTCTTTATCCTGCTGATTATCCACGGATGTGAGTAAATCCTGGAGGAAAACTTCTGCCTGCTTGTATATAACTGTCCCTAAAACAGCTTTCATACTGCTTACCTCTTGAAAATGTATTACTCTTGTTAACAGAGTAATCATTTTACACTTTATCTATGCCTATTTTTTTATAAAAAGTATTGTTATGCACTGAAACTAACTTTTAATACTTTGAAATCTTTTATTTACACTCTTCTAGAGACTTCATAGGTATTACTTTTTACTAAAATTGATTATTAATACTTTGTAACCTCTGTTTTTAATCTTCTGGTCATTTTAAAAGTATTAAAACCTGCTATTTTAAAATTTTAATACCCAGGGCAACAGAGTAAATAACCATAACGTTATCTATGCCTATTATTTTAAAAGACCTGAAGTATTAATTTAACCTATATGCTTTTATTAATACTTGAAGGATGTGTACTTAAATGAAATCTCTTGTTTTCAAGTATTAAAATTCCATTTTCTTTAAAATCAATACTTTCACTTTTACATTTCACCTCAACATTTCATAACAGAGGCTATATTAGTTAAATATTTTTATTTATCTAACTTTATGGCTACCAAAAGTGACTTTCAGCTGATTTTATATCTATGCCTATTATTTTCTTAAGCTTCAAGTATTAAATAATTTTAAACATCCAGCCTTACCCTACATATTCGTCCATTTGATCCATGAGAGTCTTCTTGTCGAAGTGGGCTTTGTTGTAGTTGCGAGAGTTCTCGCCAAGCTGAGTAAGGCGCTCTGGTGAAAGCTTGCTCATGGCGATAATACTTACCGCAAGCTCCTCTGCGTCTCCGATGTCTGAGCACATACCGCAATCGGCCTCGTTGATGATACGGGCTGTTTCGCCGCGGGCTGAGGCAATGATTGGCATTGCGCAGGCCATGTATGACTGAAGCTTTGCTGGGATTGTCTTTGCAAAAAGCTCATCATCAGCGAATGAGATGAAGGCTGCATCGCCTGTTGCAAGAAGTGCTGGAACTTCCTCTGGCTTTACTCTGCCTGCAAACTCAAACATATCCCACACACCATGCTGAGTGATGGAATGCTCAAATGACTTTCTAGCTCTACCATCGCCAACGATAGTGAATCTGATATTTTTGATTCCCTCGTCGCGAATCTTTTTAGCTGCAAATGGAAGGATTTCCAAGCCCTGAGCCTGGCCAATGTTTCCTGTGAAGATTACATTGAAGCCTTTGTGCTCCTTCTTTGGCTGAGGCTGATAAAATTCCTCGGCGTACTGTGGCCAGAAGGAAACCTTATCCTGCTCATCCTCATCTACAAGCTTGCGAATCTCTGTGACGAAGCTTGGGCTGGTGCCCCAGATGTGAGTGCAGCCTTTATAGATTTTTCTAACCATTCGCTCAATTGGCTTAAGCACAAGTGGCGAGTGGATTCCAGTAATCATTTCAACGTTGTCAGGCCATAAATCCTGAACATACAAATAACATGGGATGTGATGCATTCTTGCATATCTCACTCCCACCTTACATTGATTCATAGGAGATGTTTCAAACATGAACACCTCATCAGCCTTTATCTTTGTGAACAAGCTCCACCAAAAGCCAAAGAATGGAAAACTGAAGTAATTCATTACCAATCCAAACTTGCCTTTTCCTCTAGCGATGAGAGGAATGCGGTGGACTTCCACGCCATTTATTGTTTCTTTTGTATTTTTGAACCAGCCATAGCCTGGGTAGAATTTACCCTCTGGGTAATTTGGGATTCCTGTGACTACAGTTACTTTGTAGCCACGCTTTACCCACTCGAAGGCCATGTCGTTTATCCTAAATTGCTCAGGATAAAAATACTGGCAAATTATCAATATATGTTTTTTCAAATTTATCTCTCGCTAGTCGAAACGGCGTACGGTTTTGGCTGGGACGCCGACGACTTCGCATCTTCCCTTCGTGTTTTTGATAACGCAAGAGCCGGCCCAAATGTGGGTCTCGTCTCCGATGGTCTTGCCCTGTACGATTTGGGCGCCAGTGCCAACTTCGATGAGGTTGCCAAGTGTGCAAGCTCCGGAAATGTTGGCATTAGGGTTGAGGGTGTTGAAATCACCAAGTGTGCTGTCGTGGGCCACGGTACAGTTGAAGTTGATAAGGTTCTGGTTGCCGATTTTTACATCAACTGTAAGGATAGCGCCGGCGCAGATAACATTGCCCTCTCCCATTTCAACGCTATCTGACAAAGTTGCAGATGGGTCGATAAGATTAGGGAAGTGCACATGAGGATTCTTTTTATAAAGCTCGTACAAAAACTTTCTGCGCTCCATTGAACCCATGGCGATGACTACGTCTAAATCCTCGGTAGCCTCAGTAACGAAGCTATCGTCGCCAACTACGCCTTCGCCTGGTTCAATATCTATGTAACCTAATATGTTCCATGTTGGATTTACTGCATTAATGCGCTCTGCCAGCCACTTTGTCTCTTTGCCGGCACCGCCTGTTCCTGCAATAACTAAGTTTCTCATATTTTCTCCAATTCAATTCTCTACTAAAGTTAATTAGTGCTTGCTGTCTGTGATAGCAATATTCTGGCCGCTGATCATATCTGCGCCGTCAGAAAGAAGGAATGCAAGTGTAGGCACAACCTGGTCTACTGTGAGGTTCTTGCCCATTGGCATATCTGCAGCATTCATTTCCTTGATAAGATCTGGAAGATTGTCAAGGAAGCGAGTCTCTATCATCTCTGGGCTGACACCGTTGACTGTGATTCCCTTATCTGCATACTCAACAGCAAGTGACTTCATAAGGCCAAGAAGAGCGTATTTTGTAGTAGTGTAGACGCTCTTGTACTTAGGTGGCATGCCAACTGTGCATGATGTGAGCATGAAGATAACCTTGCCATATTTTTGCTTTGTCATAAAGGGCAAAAAATCGCCCAGTATATCAACTATTGGACGAAGGTCAGTCTCGGTTGCTGCTGCAAAATCACACCAGCCGAGCTTTTTGAATTTTTCATTTTCCATTGGTGCTGCCGCAAGATGTACCACGTGATCAGGCTTGAGTTCTCTTTCAGCCATAAAATCAAGCATCTTTCTCACGGACATTGCATCAGCAAAATCAGCCTGTACCATAACAAGCTTTTCCCCAAGCTTCTCCTCCAATGGAAGAAGACGTGAGGCGCTGCTGCGATAGTGAGCCACGATGGTATCGTAATTGTCAGCCACCAATTCAATAAGTGCAGTTCCTAGTTCAGAGGACGCACCGGTCACGAATAATGTCTTGTTTTCTCTCATCTAATCTACCTCTATACCACGAGGATACCCATGGTTCCTCGCAGTACCTTTTTTCCATCCTGATTTGTGATGGTTACTTTTAATTCAAGACGCTGGACACTTTCCACAAGCTCTGTGATTTCGCCTGTGACTGTAAGCTCGTCGCCGATGTAGACTGGCTTTGCGAACTTTGTCTCCACCTGCTGGATGAGGCTGCGCTCACCAGGGATGTAGACACCAGCTAATGTAGAGAGGAAGCTTGCTGTGAGCATGCCATATGCCACGCGGCCTGGATGGCCCTTTGCCTTTGCAAACTCCTCGTCATTATGTAGTGGGTTGACATCCCCTGTGATGCCTTTAAAAGCATCGAGCATCTCCTCAGTTATCAAAACCTTGAAGCTTTCTGTCATCCCCACAGTTAATTCATCAAATTTATAGTTATTCATTAAAGCTTACCTACGATTGTATCAACCATTTCGCCTACGTTCTTGAGGGCCTGTATTTCCTTCATGTCGAACTTAACGTTGAACTTCTTTTCGCAAGCTACTACGAGGTTGATCTGCTCAAGTGAGTCCCAATCCTCGATGTCGTCAGCTGTTGTTGCATCTGTGAGTTCGATATCATCATCGTCAAATACATCTCTAAAAATATCTGTTAATGTTGCGAATACTTCTTCTCTTGTCATTATTAATTCCTCCAAAATCAGTTAATTAGTATATTCCAATTGCGTTCAAAATCTCTGGTGCTGCCATGCCATCTCTCAAGTGAAGTAAAAAGTAGATGGTGCCGCACAGGCCAACCATAAGGGCTACGTTTTGAATCAAAATCAAAGCTAGTGCTTTTTTGTCTTCCTTTGCATCTGTTCCAAGGGCGATGCACATGCACATGTAGACTGGAATCAGATAGCGGTAAGAAATCTGGATACGCTCACTACCCTCTGCAGGTGTGAAACGTACAAGGCAGCCTGCGAAGATTGCAACTACGCAAACCAAAAGACCTATGCCGATGATTACGTACTGCCATTTCTTGAGGCGTTTTCCTTTGTTTATTATCAATCCCAAAATGAGAACGATAAGCATTGTAACTACGCAAGCCATAGGTACTGTTGCGTTGAGCTTGATGTGGCCAAGCTCGGAGCCGATTACGTGATGGATGTTGTACCAGAAATCGACTTTGATTCCTTCCCAGGCAAACTGAAGTGTGCCGATTGGGTCATCCAAAACATCGTACATGCTGTATGCTGCACGGCTGGCATCCTGCTCGATGGTTGCGTGATTGTGAGCAAGCACGAACATATCGTAAAGGATGTATATGTATTTGCCGGCGAATTTCTTTACCACAAGAAGTGCTCCTGCGATGAATGCGCCTGCCAATGTGTATTCGTACCATTTCTTGCTCTTGCCAACATCTGTCCACCATTTCTTAAGTGGGATGGCGAAGAACCATACGGCAAACAGTGTGTAAACCATTTTGTTTGGTATGAGAATCACCACGATGATGGCTATCAAATATATGTGCCAAGCATGAAGCTTCACATTTTCCTGGCTGAGATATAGGCAAGTAGTCAGCAAAATGAATGAAAACAGGATGCTCATGTTGTCGTATGAATATGATGAGCAAAGCTGCAAGGTGGTTGGAAAAAGTGAAAACATCAGTAGCTGCAGCTTTCCAACAGGAAGCAGCTTGATGCAAATCCAGCCAGCAAGCACAAGGGTCAAGCTGTTCATGATTCGACCCATGAAAACTACACCGGAAAATCCGAATCCTAGGAGACGGGCGATTGCAATTCCAAGACCGGAAAGCAAGTAGCGCCTTGCCTGAGTTGGCTTGGTGTAGCACTGAACCAATTCCTTCATATCGTCATCTGTGTGGAACCAGTTGCCATCGGCCAAAATCTGATACTGATATGGGAATGTGACATCGATGTAAGGCAGCTTGTAGTAGTCTTCTGCACGCATGTAGAAGTAAGATGTGCCTTCAATCCAGTTGCCGTAGCTGCCTGGAGTGGTGTCGAAGTCGTGGTCTTTTATTCCTAGATAAATGTTGGAGCAATGGTATGCGCTGTAGAAGTGCTGAACCTCATCTGCTCCGGAAATAGGAGGCATAACGAACTGCATGCAGATGCTCCAGCCGATTGCCAAAACCAGATAGATTTTTGAGTAACTCCACTCTTTATCTAGAAGCAAAAATCTTGCAAGGTAGATAGTGAGAGCTATCATCACAATCAATATTAGGGCGAAATAACCGTTGTAAAATTTTGTCTTTGTAGTGTCGAATGCGTTGAGGCAGAAGAACACAATTGAAAAGATGATTCCAAATGCGCTGACTAAAACTGTCCCCAGTTTAAACGCCTTATCCATTGTCATTGGATAAAAGAAACTCTTTAATTTTTCCAAGGATAATCCTCTCTATCTATTATTTGTTAATTCCACGTAAGCGATTTTCCATCTTGCCAAGCTCATCAAGCTGGCCCATGTCCATCCAAGTGTTTTCGTTGATTGGGTAGACGCCAACCTTCTTACCATCGTCCTTCAAGCGGTTGATGATATCTGGGAAGCCGATGAATTCGTCATCGTTGATGTAGTCCAAAACCTCTGGCTCTACGATGTAGATGCCTGTGTTTGTGAAGAAGCTGAACTCTGGCTTTTCCTTCATATCAAGGATGTTGCCGTGCTCGCCAAATTCAACGACACCGTAGGCAACCTGGAAGTTGCGAAGTGAGCAAACCATGGTAATCATGTTGCCCTCAGCCTTGTGGTGAGCGTAAATCTTGGAATAGTCTTCCTCGATAAGAATGTCGCAGTTTGTAAGGATGAAAGTCTCATTAACCTTGCCACGGAGAAGTGAAAGGCCGCCGCCTGTACCAAGTGGCTTGTCCTCATCCACATACTCGATTGTGTATGGCTTTTCAACCTCACCGAAGTATGACTTGATCATATTTTTCTTGTGATTTACTACAAGAATCATTCTGCCAATGCCATACTCCGCGAAGCTATCCATGATGAGCTCTGCAATTGGCTTCTCCCCAACTGGGATAAGTGGCTTTGGCAAAATGCGTGTGTATGGGTAAAGACGAGTGCCCTTGCCACCTGCCATCATGACAACTGGGCAAGATAACTCGCTCTGCTTTTTATAATGATTTTCACTCCAGAAGACTGTGTCGATAACAACGCCATTTTCATCTACGATTGGCAAGCCTTCGATATTGTGGCGGCGCAAGAAATCTCTTGCCTCCTCCTTTTCATCGGCCTTGAGACTACGAGGCTTGTAGTTTGCGATTGTGCGCACTTCATCATTTAAATCTCCGCCTGAGAGAATGAATCTTCTTACATCTCCTTCGGATAGTGCAGCTATTAGCTTATTGTTTTCATCGACAATGAAGGCAGTGCGGCGGCCACTAGCGTCAAAAGTACGCATAGCCTGAAGCACAGAATCTTCCTCATGTATAAATACATTTTCCATAGAATTTACTCCGCAAAAGTCTTTACCACGTCGAGTACGCGGCGTACGCCGGCCTCGTCGAGGTTTGTTGAGCATGGTACGTTTACAACGCGTTTCCAGTACCATGGTGCTTTTTCAAGTTCGAATGTGCGAGCTCCCTGATATGGAAGCTGATCTGAGATAAGTCCCCAGATTGGACGAGACTGAATGTGTGCTTCCTTTAATGCTTCGATGAGCTGGTCGCGGCCCTTCTCGTCATTTTCAAATACTACTGAGTAGAACCAGTAGTTACTGCGGATACCTTCTCTGAAATCCTGAACGTGAAGTCCTGACATTTTATCGATAGCATCCTTGTATAAATGATAGTTTGTAGTCTTTGTCTTGATGAAATCTTCAAGCTGCTCTAACTGAGCGATTCCAAGAGCTGCCTGAAGGTTTGTCATTCTGTAGTTGAAGCCGATTTCATCGTGGATGAAGTTGGCCTGGTCTGCTTTGGCCTGAGTTGTCAAATGCTTTGCGTGAGCAAGAAGCTTTTCATCATTTGAAACAATCATTCCGCCACCGCCTGTGGTGATGATTTTGTTTCCGTTGAATGAATAGCAACCCATATCACCGATTGTGCCGGCAAACTTTCCAGCGTACTTGCCCTCTGTGTAGTATGTTCCAAGAGCCTCTGTTGCATCCTCTACAACCTTGATGTTGTACTTTTCAGCTATTGGCATGATGGCTTCCATGTCGGCCATGTTTCCGAAGACATGAACTACTACCATAGCCTTGATGTGACGGCCTGTCTGCTTGTCGATAAGCTTGCCATCTGTGAAGTCGCACTCTGTCTCGCAGAACTTCTGAAGCTTCACTGGGTCCATGCAAAGGCTATCGTCGCAATCCATGAATACTGGCTCGGCGCCGATGTACTTTGTAGGGTTTACTGCTGCAATGAATGTAAGAGTTGGAACGATGACTGCATCTTCACGAGTAACTCCACTGAGGAGTAAGCTGATGTGAAGGGCTGATGTACCATTCTGGGTGCTGACTGCACCTGGAGCCTTTACATACTCTGCAATCTTCTTCTCAAAATCTGAAACATATGGGCCCGCTGTGGATACCCACTCAGTCTCAACTGCATCTGTGACATACTTTAGCTCGTTACCTTTAAGATTTGGAACAGATAACGCAATAAATTCATCTGACATTTCTATTACCTCTAAATGTTATATATATCCACTTTATATTTATCCATGTTCTCTCGCAAAAATGCTACCGTTTCCGCGAGGCCCTGCTCGAATGTGTACTGTGGCTTCCAGTCTGTGAGCTCAAGGATTTTCTTGTTGCTTCCAAGGAGACGGTTTACCTCAGACTTCTCTGGGCGAAGGCGATCTTCGTCGCAAATGATTTTTGCATTAGGGTTGATCTGGCGGATGAGCTCCTCAGCGAGCTGTCCGATAGAGATTTCCTTCTGTGTTGCGATGTTGATTTCCTGGCCGATTGTCTTGTCGCTTTCGTACATAGCGATGAAACCGTGAGCTGTATCCTTTACGTAGTTGAAATCACGTGTAGGAGTGAGTGAGCCAAGCTTGATCTCCTCCTTGCCAGCAAGAAGCTGTGTGATGATTGTAGGGATAACGGCACGCGCTGACTGACGTGGTCCGAATGTGTTGAATGGACGCACGATTGTAACAGGCAAGTCGAATGAACGATAGAATGACTCTGCAAGTCTATCTGCACCGATTTTTGTAGCTGAGTATGGAGACTGGCCCTGGTATGGGTGCTTCTCGTCGATTGGAACGTACTGTGCTGTTCCGTAAACTTCTGATGTAGAAGTAACTAATACTCTGGCTGTGCCAAGGTCTCTGGCTGCCTGTAAAATATTAAGAGTACCCTTGATGTTTGTGTCAACGTAAGCATCAGGGCTGTGATAACTAAATGGAATTGCAATAAGGGCTGCAAGGTGGAATACTGCATCGCATCCCTTCATAGCCTCGCGAACACCATTAGGGTCGCGAACATCACCAGCGAATACCTCAACGTGATCCATAATATCCTTTGGAAGTGTGTCGAGCCATCCCCAGTTGTTGAATGAATTGTAGTAAACGAATGCACGAACTTCGTAGCCCTTCTTTACTAACTCTTCTACTAAGTGTGAACCGATGAATCCATCTGAACCTGTAACTAAAACTTTACTCATTTTCTTTTACCTCTAAAAAATAATCATACATAGACTTTGCTATAAGTGAAATGTTGTCTGGCTTTAAGCGATCGGCGCTGAGCACGTATGTGTTGCCAACGCGAGCGCAGCTCATATAGGCTGCTAAATATTTGATAACATCCTCTCGAGATGGCTGTTTCCAGTTTGCCATGGCCTCAAGATAATTGTCATAAATATCTTCCATGCGCATGATGCCTGGTGCATTCTTGTAGAGAATGTCGCCACCCATGATGACTGGTCTGCGAAGAAGCATGGCTTCCTGACCAGCTGTGCCAGTAAGTGTTGCAACGCACTGACAGTTTTTGATGAGTGCGAAGGAATCCTCCCATGGGTCGATAAGGACGATGTTTGGATATTTCTTCAGCTCCTCGTAGAAGCTGTTGTCTCTGCTGCCAAGGAATGAATAGTGCTCCTTTGCGTAAATCAATGTGTCAGCTGGAACTGACTTGGCCAAATTGTCCAGGAAGAAAAGCTGCTTTTCATATTTCTGAGCGCAGACAATTGTGGATGCCTCTGGCTGAAGATGCAAAGGATAGTAAACAAACTTCTTTGATAAATCTGCCTTGTTGTAATACTTCTTGCTCTTTTTATATCTTCTATAAAATTTCCATGGATCAAAGGCTGTCTCGTAGTCCTTGTAGTACATGTAGTTGCCCTTGTCCAATGTGTGCGGATTGAAAAATCTCTGACGAATCCAAAACAGTGGCAAAATCAAAAAGCTTGGCTTGAACTTTGGCACCTTGCCAGAGAAGTTCATGAATGCTGGCTTTGAATGCTTTTCCTCGAATGAATTGAGATAATCCTCTGCCTGCTTGAGCTGCTCGTCAGTGTAGCTTCTGTCCAGATAATCATCTGGCATGTTGTAAATCATCTCGAATGGGTCGTTCAAGATGTAGTGATGAGTTAAATCCATTCCAACTGAACGCATCAAAAGCAATGAATAGAACTTCGCCCCTGTCTTCTTTCCAACTAGGTATGCTGCATAGGTGAAAAGTGTGGCGATAACCTCATCAAAGTAAAAATCTATTTTGTATGTGGTGAACACATACTCCCAAAATGCAAACAAGCCTGCGGCTGTGTGCACGCAATAATCGTAATCACGGTTGATTAAAAATCTATCTGTATAGATGTATTTCCACATTGGAGCGGCATCGTACTTTTTCTCGTACTCGCAAAGCTTTTCCAAAGTGAATTCGTCCCAATGGGCGTTCATGAATTCTGAAAGAACCACAACAGTAACAGCATCGCCGTATTTGCTTTCAACGTACTGCTTCTCCTTGGAATCCAGCACAACAATTACGCCATTGGCCTCGCTATCGTGTTTTTCTTTTATATCCTTAAATATCAATGGGGTGTAGTCGAGGAAGGCCTCGCGCCCCATAAAACATAAGTTAAACATTTTTATCTCCTAAAGAAAATTAACTTAGTAAGTATACCACAGACCACTAGTATGGTAAACAAAGCCAAAGCTGCGGCAACATAGATGTTTTCTATGAGCATGTAATAAAGTATGCCAGGGATGACGATGGCTAAAAGTGGTAGCCAGCTGTTGGCGAATAATTTCAAGAATGAGTAGTTGAACTTTCTTGAAAGCTTAATCATCAAAAGCAATGAATAAAGGGCGTAGCTCATTCCGGTGCCGATGGCAACCATGTTGATGCTTCGCTCTACAAAAACAACCAAACCGGTTGAGAAAATCACATTAAAAATGCAAAGCGCAACTGAGTTTGCAATCAGTGATTTGTTCAGCTTCAGTACGCTGAAAATGTTTCCGAAAAGCATGGTTGTGGAATAGATTGCAACGCCGATGATAAGAATCTGAGTTGCAGGAGTTCCATCTGTGTACATTGGCATAAACATCTGCACGAAGATTGGCATGATGAAGAATACGCAAACACATGCTGCTCCGGAAATAACTGATGTGATGTTGGTGAAGTAGCTGGCCTTTTCAAGGAGCTGCTTTTCATCTTTATTGGCCCCATACAAATGTGAGACCTTTATATAAAACACCTGGGAGATTGTCTGTGGGACAAGCACCATAGTGGTGAATCCCATCAATGGAACTGAGTAAACTCCCAAGTCGTCAGTAGTCAAAAATCCAAGGATAACGAATTTATCCACGCTTTGAACCAATGTCCAAATCAAGCTGTTGATTAAAAGTGGAAGGCCGCCGATAATCATGACTTTCATATATGAGAAGTCAAAGCTGAGGCGCACTCCCTTAAGTGCGTTCTTGCGGAACAGGATAATTCCAAGTAACGCTGATGACATTGTCATGGCATAAAGGCCGTAGTAGCCTACCAGGTTAAGTGCAGCAACGCCGATTCCAAAGGCAATGATTGTACGAAGGAATCCGATAGCTGCGGAATAATTGTATTTGCCATTCATTCTAACTGTGGCATTTGACATATCGTCGAAGCTTTTCAGCAGAATCATGATTGGGCACATGGCGTAACCAAAGGCATAATATGCCTGATACTGATCAACACCAACGCGGCCGCGATAGTAAAAGAAAACCCAGGCTTCAAATACCACAAAGATGATAAGGTAAACCATCAGCATGAATGTGGCTGCTGTGTTTTTCAGTTTGTTTGCTGTTTCATAATCCTTGCGGCCAAGGGCCTGAGGATAATCCCTGTTGTAGGCGTTGAGCACACCAAACTGGGCGTAGTTCATATAGGTCTGGGCCAACAGGCAAGTGCTGTAGATACCCAGTGGTGTTACAGGAACAAGAGACTTTGAGTATACGCTGAAAATAAATGATATTCCCGAGCAGATAACTGTGGACATAGTCACTAATATGAAATCTGCACTTTTAATTTTTTCTAGCAGTTTGGTAAGCATCCTCATAAATCTTCTTTACTTCTTCCATGTATGTTTCAAAATTATTTAAGTCTTTGGCACGTCTTCTGGCACCATCAGACTTCATTCTGTATATCTCCTGGTTGTCCAGAAGTTCGTTGATGTTGGAAACAAATGCCTCTCTATCCACAGGCTTCTTGTCTGTGCCACAGAGTTTTCCACAATCATCATTGACGGTGGTGATAAGTCCACCAACTCTGCTGGCAAGCACAGGCTTGCCAAAGGCCATAGCTTCCACAGCTGCCATACCGAAGCCTTCGAACTTGGAAGGGGCCACAAGAATCTTGGTCTGATTCATGTAGATGTATGGATTGTGCTGAAGGCCGACCATCGTTATATTGTCGGAAAGATTGTATTTTCCAATTAATTCAAGGCACTCGCTACCCAAATCGCCACCACCAACAATAATGGCCTTGATATCAGGATGAGTTTCCTTGACCTCTTTAACAATTCTTACGAACTCGTAAGGGTTCTTGTCATCTGTAAGATATCCTACGAAAAGCAGGTCAGACTTATACTTTTCCAGCTTGTCTTTTGACATCTCTGTGCCTGGTAAATATCCCTTTTCAAAAATCTTTACAGCGTTGAAAGGTGTGCCAAGGACCACAGTTTTACCTGCCATTTTGTCCTTGAACCATGCCTTCTCTTCCACGATTTTGTTTGGAATAATTATCTTTGTAAAGTTTTTACATGCTCCGCCGTAAATTACGGATTTAGGGCCAATTTTCTGAACCCATTTTGGCACAGAATAGATGTGGCTGATGATTGGAATAGTGTCCGTCACCTTTGTGCACATAAGGCTGCAGTCATATTCATAGGCATGAATGATATCTGGCTTTACATCATCAATAGCCTCTTTAATAGCGTTTTCATCAACCTTTTCCACACCGATATATTCGATGTTATGCTCCAGCAGCTTTGTCTCAACAGAGCCTGTGGCTGTGAGATACACGCTGTGAATATCTTCTGGCATGGCGTTGATAATATTAATGGCAACGTTTTCCATTCCACTGTATGTTGATGATTTTGAAACATGTAAAACTTTCATAGTACTTCTACCCCCGCAAAAAGTTACGTTTATAGGTTACTATATATTTCTTTCATTCTTGTATTCACGTGAGCCTTGTCGAAATTTTCCATCACGGCAACGTTGTGTGAACCCATTGCTCGGCGGTCGATTTCAGCTTTGGCCATCATGCGGTCAAGGGCTGTCACTAGTGTGGAAGCATCCTTGGAATCGAAAAGATATCCACCAACGCCTTCTTCAATCAAATCCACATTTCCTCGGATACGGCTGCAGACAACTGGCATGCCAACTGACATTGCCTCCATCAGTGCAACCGGAAGGCCTTCCTGATGAGATGGGAACACGTAAATATCGCTTGCTGCAAAAACATCCGCTACGTCACTTCTAAAGCCAAGCATCTGAACCTGCTCCTGAAGACCAAGCTCGTTAATCTTGTTCTGAAGCTCCTCAGCGATTTTGCCTCTTCCGGCGATAAGATATTTAATCTTGTAATCTTTGCCGGCATCCTTCATCTGTTTCAAGGCTTCAAAAACTTCCATGTGGTTCTTACGAGGAATCAGCTCGCCCACCGACAATAAAACGGTTGTTTCATCATCGATACCAAGCTCTTTTCTGATTCTTTCGCGACCGTCTGCGCTAGCTACAAATTTGTTTGTATCAACGCCGGCGCCTGGTACGTAAACCACTTCCCTGGCCTTGAACTTCTGAGCGTTTTTGTAATCTTCCTGATTGATGGTTATCAACAGGTCGGTAAATTTACTGCAGTACTTTTCCACATTGTAGAACACCAACCAGTTCTTAAGTGGTGCTCCCTTGAAGAAATGGAAACCATGCGCTGCGTAAATAACCTTTGTACCGTAAAGCTTTCTAGCTTTTCTGCAGGCCAGGCGGCAGATAACTCCGCCGATTGGCGACTGGGTGTGGACAATTTCATACCTGTTTGTCTCCACCTCGTGCTTTAGTTGCTTATATGCCTTGGAAAGCTCTGAAATGTTGAAAATCTTTCTAAGGCTGGCTGTCTCAATCACGCGACAGCCAAGGTCATCAAGCATCTTTCTGCGAGCCTTCATAGCCTCGGGAGAAAGTGCGCTATCATCATCTGCCCAACAACAAGCTACGTCCACTGTGTAGCCAAGGTCCTGCAAAATCTTAATATTATCAATATTGAATTGAGTCACCATGTATGCAGTGTGTGCATGCATTAAAGCTTTTTTACTTGCGGACATTTGCATTAACCTCGCCTTCAGCAACGCCCTCAGTAGCATCCTTTGTAAAGATAACACGAAGGGTCATAAGGATGAGCTGGATGTCCAAGAATACTGAACATTTCTCAACGTAAATCATATCCAGCTTGAGCTTGTCATAAGATGTGGTGTTGTATTTGCCGTAAACCTGAGCATAGCCTGTAAGGCCGGCCTTTACGTGAGTACGGAATGCAAACTCTGGCACATCCTTTATGTATTCTGCAATGATTTCTGGACGCTCTGGACGAGGGCCAACAACTGACATCTCACCTTTGAGGATGTTGAAGAACTGTGGAAGCTCATCAATACGAGTCGCTCTGATAAAATGTCCAATTGGGGTGATTCTATCGTCGTTTTCGCTGGCAAGACGTGCCTTTCCATCCTTCTCCGCATCTGTAATCATCGAACGGAACTTCATGATTTTGTATTCTTTTCCACCTATAGTGCAGCGAGTCTGTTTATAAAAGACTGGGCCGCCGTCATAATTGTGGATAAGTATAGCTGTCACAAGCATAACTGGTGAAGAAATAATAATTCCGATAAGTGAAATCACAATATCACCAAGACGCTTGAGTGTAGCTGAAATGCCATCCATTCCAACATTCTTGCAAAGGTAAAGAGGTGTATCGAAAAGGTTAACCTCCTCAGCGCCCTTGATAAGGATGTCTGAAATCTTTGGTGTGAAGTATACGCGCTTATCTGTTGCAAAGCATGCCTTTACAATGTCGTTTCGGATTTCCGATGGAACGTCATTTACAAGAACTGCGTCGTAGTTTTCAAGCTCACGGATAATCTTATCAAGTGGCTCCATGCAGCTCATTTCGCCAGTGATTCGATACTTGTCTGCACGACGATTCATCTTGCGAACAAGGTCGTTTTCGTATTCTCCGTAGATATTTAAAATTGTGAAAGGTGGGAACACTGCGCGGTAAAGCTTTGTGCTGACATATGTAATCACAAGCACTGCAATAGCATCTGCAATTGTAAGCACAATGATGTAAGCCAATGTCATCCACATCAACTGCTTGATACGTGTCATCAAAATTACGATTACAAATTCAAGCATGTTTACAAGTCCCATGGCAATGGCCTGAGACATTGTAAGGATTGATATTCTTCCACTTCCGATGTTAAAGCCTTTGAATGTGTTGATCATGAGAACTGTCAAAACCACATAAAGGCCGATCATTAAATAGTTACCGATACTCAAGAATCGCTGTGACATAAGCATCTGTAAACGCATATACCACATAACGCCAAAGAGCGTGGCTAGTACTGCGACTAAAACCACGCTACTTACGAAGCGAAACATTCTTTTGCCAGTTTCTATATTTCTTACGTTTTGATTCATAATACTCCTACTAGAAACTCTTATTCATGTCTACATATCCCTTGATTCCTGGAACTGAACCCTTGCTAGAGTACTGCCACATGTTCTTTCTTCCTGAATATGTACATGATGTATTGTATTGTGCAATCCATACGCTGCATGAGCTTGGTACTGAATTTGCATCCATCAAGCTTGTCATCCAGTTCTTGCTGCAGTAAACACCTGCCTTATAGCCAGATGATTGAACTGTTGAAACGAATGCGTTAAGGATTGCCATTCGCTGAGCTGTTGAAAGTGAGCCCTGTCCACGTACCTTATCTTCCATATCGATGAAGATTGGGTATGAACATCCGCCTGCTTTCTGAGCCATAGCTACTGCCATTGATGCTTCCTGAACAGCCTCTGCCTCGTTGAGGGCAGTTGAGTAAATGTAAACACCTACGCTTACTCCGTTGGCCTTGGCTCCGGACATATTCTTGTAGAAATATGGATCCTCGTGGAGCTGTCCATCATACATACCTCTGTAACCGCAACGAACGATTGCAAATGAAACTGCTGACTTAGCCTGTGACCAGTCGATGTTTGCCTGATACTTAGAAACATCGATACCTGTTCCCTTGTTTGCTAAAACGCCATCTGTTCCAAAATCGTAACTAACACCCTGGATTACCTGAGTGCCTGTTACCTTGTTGCCGTTCTTGTCGAAGTAGTATGTATTGCCATCAATTGACTGCCAACCATAGTATGTATAGCTAGCTTCTTTGTAATAATACTTTTTGCCTTTTTCATAATCAGCTGCAGTTGCTTCCTTTGTGCACTGCTCATCAAGATAAAGCTGGTTGCCAGCTGCGTCCTTAAGCTTTTCTGTAGAATCGCCTGAGCCGTATCCTGATACTGTATATGTAACAGCAAGTGTGTTATCTGTTGCTTTGTCTGAGAATGTTGCTACACCTTTAAGTGTGTAGTCGCCATCCTTTGTAACCTTGAAAGTACCACTGCCGTTTGACATTGTAACAGCTGTACCATTTACTGTGACGCTACCAACATTTGCTGAAGCCTTGATTGTGAATGTGCCAGCTGAATAGCTCATATCGAGGGTGGCTTCTTCTGTTGTTTTGGTAGTTGTTGTCTTTTTGTATGTGAATGTAACTGTTACATCACTAGTTCCAACTGTACCTTCTACTGGTGTTGTTGATGTTAATGTATAACCATTAATTGTTGCTGCATCATATTTGTATGTTGCACCTTCTTCTTTTGTCTCAGTGAATGCTTTGTAACCAGAAATTTCATTTCCTGATTCATCTACATACTTAACAGTGATTGTATGCTTTGCTTTTTCAGCTGGAGCTGGAGTCTGACTTCCAGAGCCTGATCCTGAGTTATCTGTGCTTCCACTTGTTGAACCTGAATTAGATCCTGAGTTATCTGTACTTCCACCTGTAGAGCCTGAATTTGATCCTGAATTATCTGTACTTCCACCTGTTGAACCTGACTCCGAACTTGAGCCTGAACCTGATTCGCTACTAGATGAACCTGAAGATGAACTATCTGTACTTCCAGAACCTGCATTACTGTTGCTAGAAGTATCTTCTCCAGTCTTAGTAGTATCCTCTGATGAACCATCATTTGTGGTAGCCACCTTTGTAGCCTTCATCATAAGGGCATCGATATAATCAAGCTTGCTTGCTGCAGCTACATAGCCCTTTGTACGTAAGTATCTTGAAGCTGTCTTAACAACATCGTGTGTTACCTTTGTGATACCACCACTCTTTGCTGTTGCCTTGCTCTTGCTTGCTGTAGCTGTGCTCTTTGGAGCAACTGCCTCGGCCTGCTTAACCTCACCTGAGCCGTTTTCAACCTTCTTAGATTCAACGTACTCAACTGTATCTGTAAGCTTGTTCTCTACTGGAACCTCTGCAGCGGCAGCCTTCTGTCCATCCTCGGAAGCCACATCCTTCTTAATCTGCTTTGTGATTTCCTTCTGAACCTTGTACTCTACCTTGTCCTTTACATTGGCTGCAGTAGTGTATGTTACAGGCTCGTAGCTAACTTCTGTATCCAAGTCGTTTACTAAGCAAAGTACATAGTCGCCAGCTTCCATATCTGTCTGAGTGATTACACCGTCCATATCATCATCTGTATAAACGGTACCTTCTGCCTCATTAACAGCTACTGTGTAAGCCTGAACTGCTGTCTCTTTATCAAGATATAAAAGATACAATGGATCTGAGCTGATATCTCCAGTCTGAGTCTCAACCACATCACCGTTTTCATCTGTAACTGTGACTGCTGCGTTTCTATCCTGGAGGATCTGCATAATCTGGAATGAGTTAGTTGGTATTGTAACTGTTGCCTCATTGCTTGCAGTCTCTGTTGTATCATCTGAAGTATCTTCCGATTCTTCTGAATCATCCTTAGAGAAATCAATCTCTTCTCCATCCACTGGGAGGGCATCGCTTTCTTCCTCAGAACCTGTTTCCTCTGTGTCTGTTGAGAAGTCGTAATCCTTTGTGTACTCAGCAATCTGAGCATCGATATCCTTGATTGCATCAACATATGACTGAAGGCTTTCCGCATTTTCCTCAGTCAAAAGCTTTACTTCAAAAGGAATTCCTGTGATAGGATTGTCGTTCTCATCTGAGATGTAGATTGTCAAATCCTTCTCTAATGATTCACTTGTTATTTTTACATTAACAAATTCTGGGATATAGACATCATTATTGGCAGCCTGCTCTGTGACCTCTACAACCTCAACTGGCTCTTCATCGTCAGTCACAAGATTATAAACACCATAGCCGCCTGCGCCTGCCGCTGTAACACCAACAGCACTGGCAACGGCGATACTGGCCGCCTTATGCGATGCTATAAAGAATTTCAAACTCTCCCATAATTCTTCCATTTTATAATTCTCCCAAATTAAATCTTAAGCGTTGATATTTCTCTCTGCGCAGTAATCCTTGAAAGATGCGTTTACCTTATCTTTGTCTGAAAGGATTAAATCTGCCTCAGTCATACCCTCTGGGATTGGCCACTGAACAGCGATATCTGGATCGTTGAACATAAGACCGCCCTCATCGTTTGGATGATAGAAATCAGTAACCTTGTAGCAGAACTCTGCATAGTCGCTGACTACTAAGAATCCGTGAGCGAATCCCTTTGGAATCATGAACTGCTTTTTGTTCTCCTCTGAAAGAAGAATTCCGTAGTGCTTTCCAAATGTAGCTGATCCCTGGCGGAGGTCAACTGCTACATCATAAACTTCACCTTTGATTACACGAACAAGCTTGTCCTGTGGGAAGTTCTTCTGGAAGTGAAGGCCACGAAGTACACCCTTCTTGCTTGCAGACTGATTGTCCTGTACAAAGACGTAATCAAGTCCTTCTGCCTTCATATCATTTTCGTTGTATGTCTCCATGAAGTAACCACGCTCATCTCCAAAAACCTTTGGTGTGATAACGCAGAGACCCTCAATACCATTTACGTTCTTTTCAACTGTAATTGCCATTTTCTTTATCTATACTCTTTCTAATTTTTTATAAACCGTTTGATACGTCTACTAAGTATTTACCGTATTCTGTCTTCATGAGTGGCTCAGCAAGCTTGAGGAGCTGCTCCTTGTTGATGAAGCCACGCTTGAATGCGATTTCCTCGATGCATGATACATACATACCCTGGCGCTTCTGGAATGTGCTGACGAACTCAGCAGCTGCAAGAAGCATGTCGTGGTTTCCTGTATCAAGCCATGCAAATCCACGTCCGAGTGTCTCAACGTGAAGATTTCCACGGTTTAAGTATTCGTTGTTAACAGCTGTGATTTCAAGCTCACCACGTGCTGATGGCTTGATAGTCTTTGCGATTTCTACAACTGAGTTGTCGTAGAAGTAAAGACCTGGAACTGCGTAGTTGCTCTTTGGCTGAGCTGGCTTTTCCTCGATAGAAATAGCTACGCCGTTCTCGTCGAACTCAACAACGCCGTACTCTCTTGGGTCACGAACATAGTAACCGAAGATTGTTGCGCCTGGCTCTGTCTCTGTACGGTGTGCTGCTGTCTGAAGCACCTTTGAGAATGACTGGCCATAGAAAATGTTATCACCAAGTACAAGTGCTACAGCGTCTTTTCCGATGAAATCTGCGCCGATGATAAATGCCTCAGCAAGTCCGTTTGGCTGCTCCTGAACAGCATACTGAATATCCATGCCAAGCTGGCTACCATCACCGAGAAGCTCCTTGAATACAGGAAGATCTCTTGGTGTAGAGATGATAAGAACCTCGCGGATGCCTGCAAGCATAAGTGTAGACAATGGATAGTAAATCATTGGCTTATCATAAATTGGCATAATCTGCTTAGAGATAGCTTTAGTTAATGGGTATAATCTTGTGCCGGAACCTCCAGCCAATATAATTCCTTTCACTTAAAATTCCTCCTTTACGCAATCCAATGCAGCCATGACCACCTTGTCCATGTCGTAGTATTTGTACTGACCAAGACGTCCTCCGAAGATAACTCCTGACTCGCTTGATGCAAGCTTTGCGTAATCTTCGTAAACTGCATTATTTTTATCGTTGTTTACTGGGTAGTAAGGCTCAACGCCTGGCTGCCACTCGCTTGAGTATTCCTTTGAAATGATTGTGGTTGGCTGTGTGCCGAACTCAAAGTGCTTGTGCTCGATGATACGAGTGTAAGGCACATCGGCTGCAGTGTAGTTTACAACTGCGTTGCCCTGGTAGTTGTCACAATCGATTTTTTCTGTCTCAAATCGAACTGAGCGATATTCCAAATCGCCATAGCAGCTATTGTAATACTCATCAATCTGGCCTGTGAAAACAAGCTTATTCCAAGAAACCTGGCTACCGTCGTTGAGAGTTCCCTCTGTAGACTTTGGTGCGTTTTCTACGCCGCCAACCATATCGAAGAAATCCTGCTCAAGTACAACATCTGCGCCCTGAAGCATCTTTTCAACGATCTGAGTGTAACCGCCCATTGGGATTCCCTGGAATCTATCGTTAAAGTAGTTGTTGTCGTATGTAAATCTAAGTGGCAATCTCTTGATGATGAAAGCTGGAAGCTCGTCGCATGGACGTCCCCATTGCTTCTGTGTGTAGCCCTTAATGAGCTTTTCGTATACATCTGTTCCTACAAGAGAAAGTGCCTGTTCTTCCAAATTCTTTGGCTCTGTGATGTTAAGCTCCTTAATTTGATCTGCAATCTTGGCCTTAGCCTCTGCAGGAGTCTTGATGCCCCACATCTTTGAGAATGTGTTCATGTTGAATGGAAGATTGTAAAGCTCGTCGCCATAAACGGCAACTGGGGAATTGATGTAGTTGTTGAACTCAGCGAACTGGTTCATGTATTCCCAAATCTTTTTGTCGCTAGTGTGGAAGATGTGTGCGCCATAAACGTGCACATTGATTCCATCTTCTTCTTTTGTATATATATTTCCGGCTATGTGGTTGCGCTTGTCGATTACTAGAACCGACTTACCTCTTTTCATAGCTTCGTAGGCGAAGGTTGCACCAAACAACCCTGCGCCTACTACTAAATAATCATATTTTTTCATATTATTTTCCTGAATACATATCTGTATAGTATTTCTGGTAATCGCCAGATGTTACGTTCTTCATCCACTCCTCGTGCTCGAAGAACCACTTGATTGTCTTCTTGATGCCTTCCTCGAAGCATGTCTCTGGATACCAGCCTACTGCAGCCTTGATCTTGTCTGGAGCGATAGCGTAACGACGATCATGTCCCTTACGGTCTGTAACATACTTGATAAGGTTCTCAGAAACGAGCTCCTTACGTGGGTCTCCCTCTGGAAGCATCTCCTGAAGTGTATCAAGGATGATGTGGATGATCTGGATGTTCTGCTTCTCGTTGTGTCCACCAATGTTGTATGTCTGGAAGAGCTCACCCTGCTCCTGAACCATATCGATTCCCTTAGCGTGATCCTCTACGTATAACCAGTCACGTACGTTCTTTCCATCACCGTATACTGGAAGGTCCTTGCCCTGAAGCGCATTGTTGATGATAAGTGGAATGAGCTTCTCTGGGAACTGGTAAGGGCCATAGTTGTTAGAGCAGTTTGTAATGTTTGCAGGAAACTTGTATGTATCCATGTAAGCCTTTACAAGCATGTCTGATGAAGCCTTTGAAGCTGAGTATGGTGAATGTGGATCGTATGGGCTTGTCTCATAGAAGAAAGCGTTGTCATCATCTGGAAGTGATCCATAAACTTCGTCTGTTGAAACGTGAAGGAACTTCTTGCCTTCCTTGAATGTGCCATCTTCAAGCTCCCAAGCTTCCTTTGCACAGTTAAGCATTACAGCTGTACCAAGTACGTTTGTCTGTACGAAAACTTCTGGGTTCTTGATTGAACGGTCAACGTGTGACTCTGCTGCGAAGTGAACAACTCTATCGATGTCGTTCTCAGCAAAAATCTTGCGGATAGCTTCCTTATCGCAGATATCAGCCTTTACGAATGTATAGTTATCGCGGTTTTCAACGTCCTTGAGGTTCTCAAGGTTACCTGCGTATGTAAGCTTATCTACGTTGATGATACGGATTTCATTATCATATTTCTTAAACATGTAATGAATGTAATTTGAGCCGATGAAACCAGCTCCACCTGTCACTAAATATGTTCTCATTTTAATCTCCTTTTTGGCGGGCAAATCCCCTAGATATTCTATGATATTTGCCCGATTTAAATCACATTAATAATAATATATTTACTAAACGCGTGAAAAAGGTTTCATGCGTCCATTAACGGTTTATGCGAGGTACTCGCGGAGGGCGTCCTTCCAGTCGGCCATCTTGTAGCCGCTTGTAAGACGAAGCATGTAGTTGTCGAGGATGCTGTAGTGAGGTCTGTCGGCACTAGCTGGATTCATCTTTTTGTATTCCTCGCTAGTAACGTGGTTGACCTTTACATTGATGCCCTTAAGCTTGAAAATTTCCTCTGTGAAATCTGCCCAGTTTGTATCACCTTCGCATGTGGCGTGGAAAATACCATAGTTTTCTGTAGGCTCAAGGTGATGAATCATGCGGGCAAGCTCTACTGCAGATGTTGGCGAACCAAGCTGGTCGCAAACAACTGAAAGCTCGTCATGTGTCTCAGCAAGAGAAAGCATAGTCTTAACGAAGTTCTTGCCATCGCCGTAAAGCCAAGCTGTACGTACGATAAACCACTTGTCTGCAAACTGCTGAACGAACTTTTCACCCTCGTATTTTGTCTTGCCGTAAGCACTGATTGGTGCTGGCTGATCAAACTCTGTGATAGGCTTTGTTGCATTGCCAGGGAAGACATAGTCTGTGCTGACATGCACAAGCTTTGCTCCAACCTTTGAAGCAGCGATAGCCAAGTTTCTAGGGCCAAGTGCATTAAGCTTGTAAGCAAAATCCCAGTCCTTTTCACAGCCGTCTACGTTTGTAGCTGCTGCGCAGTTGATGATGACATCTGGCTTCTTATCTTCTACGAAGCTAAGAACTTCTTCCAAATCCATAATGTTGAGTGGAGAAATCTTTTCTCCTTCTACTACGTCTGTGAGTATGAATTCTACTTCATTTCCATACTCTTTCTGAATGGCACGACCAAGCTGGCCGTTGCATCCTGTTACTAAAATCTTTCTCATTTTATTTCCTCTTTAACTTTATGCAAATAATTTGCTATTTTAAATGTCTTTAGCTTTCGCTATAAGACGATTATAAGCACTAAACATACTGCGAATTGAGGCACGAGTAATATTTGAGCTTACGCCAACGCCAAATGTGGTGTTGCCATGACGCTCGTCGCGCATCTCGATGTATGCTGCAGCCTTTGCTCCAGAACCCTGTGCTTGAGCAAGTGTATGCTCGGTGTAGTCAATAAGTGAGAAGTCAAGCTCTGGTACGCACTGCTTAATTGCAAGCTTAACAGCATCGATAGGACCGTTTCCTTCAGCCTCTGAGTGGAATTTCTCTCCGTGGTAGCTGAAGTCAAGAATAGCAACTGTATCGTCGGTATCCTTGTCGTCCTTGATAACAACATATTCCAGTGTGAGTGGCTCCTTGTTTTCCAAGTACTGAGACTTGAATGCCTCCATAATGCGCTGAGGTGTAACCTCGCCGCCCTGCTTTTCTGAAATATACTGAACAACATCAGCAAATTCACGCTGCATCTTCTTTGGAAGCTTGTAGCCGTAAACTGTATCCATAACGAAAGCAACGCCGCCCTTTCCAGACTGGCTGTTGATACGAACCACTGGCTCGTACTTTCTTCCGATATCGGCTGGGTCGATTGGAAGATATGGCACCTCCCAATACATATTCTGGCGACTGCGCATTGCAGAAACGCCCTTGTTGATTGCATCCTGATGTGAACCAGAGAAAGCTGTAAATACAAGCTCGCCTGCATAAGGATGTCTTGCATCGGTAGGCATCTTTGTGACTCTCTCACATACCTCCACGATTTCTTTTATATCATCAAGCTCAAGCTCAGGATTTACACCCTGAGAGAACATGTTGTAAGCAATTGTAAGAATATCTACATTACCTGTACGCTCACCATTTCCAAGAAGTGTACCTTCCACGCGGTCTGCACCGGCAAGAAGGCCAAGCTCTGTGATAGCAACGCCTGTACCTCTATCGTTGTGAGGATGAATTGAAAGGATGATGTTATCTCTGTCTTTGAAGTGAGTGCTCATCCATTCAATCTGATCAGCATAAACGTTTGGTGTGTTCATCTCTACTGTGGCTGGCAGGTTGAAGATGATAGGTGCATCTGTTGCATGATCCCATGTATCCTGAACAGCTGTACAAATATCAAGGGCGAACTCAACCTCTGTGCCTGTGAATGATTCTGGCGAATATTCCAGCTGAAGGTTGCCGCTGTAACGGTCAAGTCTGTCCTTTACCATCTGTGTGCCTGCTTTGGCAATTTTGATAATCTCGTCTTTGTCTGCATTGAAAACCACATCTCTTTGAAGAGTTGATGTGGAATTGTAAATGTGGAAAATAACATTTGGTATTCCCTGTATAGCCTCGAATGTGCGGTCAATCAGTTCCTCACGGCACTGAGAAAGTACCTGCACCTTAACGTCTGAAGGGATTTTATTTTCCTTAACGAGTTGTCTTAAAAAGTCAAATTCTATTTGGCTTGCTGCAGGGAAGCCAATCTCGATTTCTTTAAAACCAAGTTTTAGTAGGAGGTCGAATAGTTCCATTTTTTCGTCGACGTTCATTGGTTCGACGAGGGCTTGGTTGCCGTCACGTAGGTCTACTGAGCACCAAATTGGAGCTTTGGTGATCTGCTTGTTAGGCCATGTACGCTGTGGAAACTCTAACACTGGGTTTGCTTTGTAACGCTTGTAGTTCAACATTATTCTTCCTCCTAGTCTTGTATCTCGCATGCCCTAAGGACTATCTCTCGCTCGTTACGCTCTCAAGCCTGAGATATTGCTTTCGTCGACTAACACGTCTCCTGCAGCAACACTCAGAGCTTTATAGCTACAAGCTATTTGTACTCTTAGTGCATGCTACTTTTTGTCTATGAATGAATCTGTTGAACAAAACCATTTGATTGGATTGTTCTTCAGATCATTAACTTGATTAACTCAAATAATAACTATTCTCCGAGTCCTCCCTCGATAGAATTGACGATATCCTCCAAGGCTGCGGTTTCGTCCTCGCCATCGCAGATGATAGTGATTTCTTCGCCGGCTTTGACGCATGCTCCCAGCACCCCTAGTACTGATTTTGCATTCGCCTCGTAATGATTATCAGTTGTGAATGTAACCTTAGAAGTATATTTCATGGCAGTCTCGCATAAGACCCCTGCCGGTCTTAGGTGCAAGCCTGTTGCATTAACAATCTTTACTTTTCTTGAAACCATCTCAATATTCCTAGTTTAGTTTACAACATTGTGTTAGTAATCAATTCAGCCAATGCGTGTGCATCTGCATCGATTTCTTCCTGATTCTTGCCTTCAATCATAACACGAACGAGTGGCTCTGTGCCTGATGGGCGGATGAGTACACGTCCTTCGCCAGCGAACTTAGCCTCAAGCTCGCCGATTGCCTTTGCAATTTCAGGATACTCCATGTAGCTTTCCTTCTTGTGGTTTGGAACCTTGGCATTGACAAGTGCCTGAGGTAATACTTCCATAATAGAAGCAAGCTCAGAAAGTGACTTGCCTGTCTCCACAAGAACTCTGAGTAAGTGAAGGGCTGAAAGGAGTCCATCACCTGTGGTGTTGTCATCTAAGAAGATAACGTGTCCACTCTGCTCGCCGCCGATATTATAACCGTTTGCAAGCATATTTTCCAAAACATATCTATCGCCAACCTTTGTTGACTCAACATTGATGCCCTGTTCCTTTGCCATCAAAGTGAATCCAAGGTTTGTCATTACTGTAACTACACATGTGTTTTTCTTAAGTGTACCCTTATCCTTCATGTGCTTTGCGCAGATAGCCATTACCTGGTCGCCATCAACAAGACGTCCCTTTTCATCTACAGCAAGCATTCTGTCGGCATCGCCATCAAATGCAAGACCGATGTTAGCATTCTCTGCAACAACACGAGCCTTAAGCTCATCCATGTGTGTACTTCCGCAGTTTGAGTTGATGTTTGTGCCGTCTGGATTGTTGTGGATTGTGATAAGCTCTGCGCCCATCTCTGAAAGGCAAGCAACGCTAGTTCTGTAAGAAGCGCCCTCTGCACAGTCGATAACAATCTTTAATCCTGACAAGTCCATAGGTACTGTCTGCTTTAAGAAATCAACATACTCACGGCCGAGGTCGAATCTGAAATCTACCTTTCCGATTTCTGCGCCAGTTGGAAGGCTGATGCCCTTCATGTCGCTCTCGATGAGCTCCTGAATTTCATCCTCAAGTGCATCTGAAAGCTTGAAGCCTTCACCGTTGAAGAACTTGATTCCGTTGAATTCCATTGGGTTGTGGCTGGCAGAAATAACAACTCCAGCGTCTACCTTGTGCTTACGTGTCAAGTAAGCGATTGCTGGTGTAGGAAGAACTCCTACGTAAACTGCATTAGCACCAACTGAGCAGATACCACTCATAAGTGCTGAAGCAAGCATTGTTCCTGAGATTCGTGTATCGCATCCTACGATGATTGTAGGCTGATGTGATGCTTCTTTTGTAAGTACATAAGCGCCCGCCTGGCCCAAAGCCTTTGCAAGCTCAATAGTAAGTTCTGAGCCAGCAACTCCTCTGACTCCGTCTGTTCCAAATAATCTTCCCATATTACTCCTCTGAATCTTCTGTTGCCGCTGATGTATCTTCAATAACGGTAACTGTCACCGATGTATTTTGAATGGTGACCCCTTCAATATTTTCAAACTGAACCACAACTGTCTGTGATTCTCCAACTGTAAGGTTGGTGCAGTCAATTGTGCCTTTGATGCTGCTTGCATTCAAAGCTGAAAGTGCATCGGATGTGCCGAATACATTGACTGTCACTGAAGAAGCATCCAGTGAAACTGCAAGCCCTTCAGGAATGTTTGTAAGTGAAATGTTGTCTGCGCTGACTTCTGCAGTGGAAGCTGTTTCGCCAGACATCAAAACATATATTGTAACCTTTGATGACGAGCCATCTGCCAAAGTAATGCCTTCAGGCAGGTAAGATGAAATATCCACCGTAGTGGTAAATGAACCAGTCAAATCTGAAAGGTTGATAACTGTATCAGGTATTGTGATTGAAGTGACATCATTAAGGGCTGTCGCCTCTCCCTTTATACCAACTGATGAAGGATCAGTTTTAATGGAATCAAGAGTCAGGCTGCTATCCAGCGTGCCGCTTGTCTTGACTACTAAATCCACAGTTTTGATATTAGAGAAGGTAACACTAACACTAACTGTAGACACCGAAAGCGTAAGTTCCTTTGAATCTACTTCTTCGCCTTCTGAATCGTAGAACTTCGGAATAACACTCTCTGTGAAGTTGCTTGTAACACCAGTGATGTTTGCTGAAGCAACTACTTTATCAATTGTAGAAACCACGTCCTCAGGACCAGTAACTGTGATGACAGTAGGGCTGCTTGTGACAGAGTCTACTGTCAGGCCAGTTTCAATTGTACCTGTAGTCTGTGCCTCGATAACGAATCGTTCTGTTTGCTCATCCTCAAGAACTACGTACAGGTAGTTTTGCTTGCTTGAGATAGTGATGTAGTTTGCATATGATTTTGCCGCAATTGTGACAGGGATACGCTCCTCATTTTCAAGACTGTTCATATCTGCTGTAGCAGAGAAGTCTGAAGGAGAAAGCTTTTCAATGATGGAACGCTTTGCAGTAACTCGGAAGCTGACTGTGTTAACTCCATCCTTTATTTCATAAAGCTTTCCTGCACTCTTTAAGACATCCTCGTTGGTGACCGTAACGACAGCCGTGAATGTCCTGGTCTGAGTTGGATCATCGATATTTACAACAACCAACCAAAGCAGGAAGGAAAATACAACTGCTAAAATCTTAAGTCCTACGTCCTTTGTAAGGGCATTAATAATCTTTTGCTTCATGCCATACCTCCTTCCGAAGTATGGGCTGTGCCGTCCTCTTCTACGTCAGGATTCTGAATGCGCTTAAGCTCTGCAATAAGCTCATCTTCCTTGACGTCGCGAACGATGCGTCCCTCTCTTGCGTATGATACTGTTCCAGTTTCTTCTGAAACAATGATTGTAAGGGAATCGGAAACCTCACTGATACCAACAGCTGCTCTATGGCGAGTTCCCAAATCCTTTGACAAAGCCATGTTATCTGAAAGAGGAAGATAACATGTTGCAGAAACAACTCTGTCTCCTCTGACGATAACAGCACCATCGTGAAGTGGTGTGTTTTTCTCGAATATATTGATAAGAAGCTGTCTGGTTACAAGAGCGTCCAGACTGATTCCTGTTCTTTCGAATTCTGTAAGCTGCATATCGTTTTCAACAACGATAAGTGCACCGGTTTTAACTGCGCCCATTTCGTAGCATGCAGATACCATACCGGTGATGGTTGAGTCGTCGAATTTCTTAGCGCCTGGCTTAAGCAGGTTCCAAGTGAAAAGTGATGTGATTTTGCGTCGACCAATTTGCTCCAATGCTCGACGAAGCTCTGGCTGGAAAACTACAATCAGCACTGTAACAGCGACTGATACAAATCGTTCTCCCAACCAAAGGATAGTGTTCATCTGAAAGATTGCTGCAAGCACAAAAAACAGCATGATAAAAATGACGCCTCTAATAAGCATCCAAACCCTGCTGTTTTTCACCCATACCAATAAGTGATATACGAAGTATGCAATTATGAAAATTTCAATTACATCTGTAATGGAAACATCTGGAATATTTACATTGAAATAATCATCGATGAAGGCATCTACAGCATTGACAAAATCAACCAATGATCCACTTCCTTACTACCCTGTCGGGGATTATATTTTCTTTACTTCTTTTTCTTCTTCTACAATTCTGATCTTTGGTACTGCAGTTACATAATAGTAATAATCATCATCCTCAAACTGAACCTTTTCAATTCGTGAGTAGTCCAAATCAAGAATGAAGTAATTCAAAATGAAACCTACAACTAAGACGATAATATTGCCAAGGATGAGCCCTGGAATCTCGCCCTTTTGGCTAGTAAGCAAAAAGCCGGCAATCATGATAATGAACTCTACGGCTACGCCTGCAAAGTTTGCAACTATCCATGACATATTGATGCTAGCCTGACGAAGTAAATAAACAACTAAAAACATTGCAACCATGGCAGCCAAGAAGAAGTAGAACATCTTGCTCTTAAGAAGCTGCTCATTTAATAAAGAAAAGACTGAAACATCGCTAGTCTCATCAAGGATTGCAGCTGCATTGTTTTTGATTACGTGTAAGTAGTATGCGGTAACTGTTCCGCAGATAACTGAGCAAAGCTCATTAATATTTGACATAAGGCCAGTGCCAAGTGCCATAACATATGGTGAATGGAATGAATAGCACACTGGAACCATGACCATATTGTAAGTATTTTTGCTTCTAAAATATGCACAAACGAGATAGCCAATGACCACCAATGCTAGTGCAACAAGAGCAACCTGAGCACCAAGCTCCGCTAAATCAATCAATAAAACTAACAATAAAATTAGGGAAACACCCTGAATAGGGAAAAATGCGCTTATTATGGTAATGATAATAGAAACCCAAAGCTGGCTAACTGTATCATTGTAGCCAAAGTTGGATTTGATGCACATAAGACCTACGAAGGCAATAAGTGCGCTCCATATTTTCAAAAAAATCATTTCTCTGGAGAGAATGAATCTTCTAATGTCATCTCGTAATCTGATAAATGCGTTCATTTTATATTGATCCTTTAGTATATTTCTTCTTTGTTTCTAGCAAGTAATGGTTTGGTCTGTTGAGCTTCATCCTCGTACATGAGGTTGAGCTTTGAGTATTTAGCTGCCAATTCTTTGATGAGACGTTTGCCCATTCTGTACTGCTTTGCAGCCCTGCGACGGGTATTGTGAACATGTACGATGATGTACAAAGCGTATACCAACAACCCGATTAAAATCATAAGTAAAATATACATTGTGGTGATATTCTCAAGGACATTGCCTGTAATATACAAAACAATTCCTACGTAAATAACCGCAAAAAATACTGTGCCGGCGAGGAAGCCTCCCCAGCCATGTAGAGCTATGTATTCTTTTTTGGAGTAGCGAAGCATAGGCTGATATTCAGGGCCTAATTCCTTTTCGAAAATGGCCATGGATGTCATGTGCTTTACGCGCTCTTCATTTATCATAACAATCCTCTCATCTTTTTACCTAGTAATACAGAATGAGTATAGCATAAAATTGGCTGAAAAAGAAATACCCACTAGCTTTTGCTAGCAGGTATTTGAATTAATGCACTATTTTTCAAGGAAACGCATCTTATTTTTATTATCTGGTTTTTTCTTTGGCTCCTCAATTGGCTTTGGTTTTTCAATAGATTGAGCCAGAGAATTTGCCATAGTATTTTTACAATTTTCGCAGAATCTACCGGTTTTGATACTAGCGCCACAGTTTTCGCACTCGATACCGATTGGTGAATCGTCAGTAAACTGTAATCTTTCCTCACGAATCCACTGACGAAGCTGATTTGTGCTAACTTCATTGTCTTCTGAAATCTGCTGAATGCTAGCACGTGGATTATCCTGGATATAACTCTTTACCTCCTGGAACTTCTTCTCCAAATCGTCGCGACATGCAGGGCACATGTTAGGATTGCCTCCTATATAATTGAACAATCTGCCACAAGTTCTACAATTACGTACCTCCATAGATGATTCCTCCTACTTTAGTCGCTGCACTCGCCAATGCAGACGCACATACCAAATACCTCTTTTACTCCCCCGCTCTTCAACACCCTGGCCACTTCGTCCATCGTTGTGCCAGTTGTGTAAATATCATCAACTATAAGTACTTTTCTAAATTGTACAACATTTTCCGTTATTATAAAAGCTTTTAACAGATTTTTCTTTCTTTTTGTACTATTTAGTTCTTTCATTGCAGCAGTATCTCTTTCTCGTCTGACAATTTTGTCAGCAATGGGTATGCCTGTTGCCTTACTTAGCGCCTTTGCAAACACCTCTGCCTGGTTGTATCCGCGCTTCTTTTCTTTAGGTCCGTACATCGGCACCGGCACAATTGCATCTACATTAATGGCCTTTAGCCAGCCGCCATAGTTTCTCAATGCGTGAATTGCAAAAACTTTGCCGTAACATCTCCTATTAGAATACTTGAAGCGGTACATGGCTTCCTTCATGCCACCTGTGTATCTGAACACTGCTTTTGCCTGATCAAAATGATGCTTGTTTTCCTTGCAATTATTACAGAATTCTTCTGACGGATTATTGATAGGGCCGCCGCATTTTATGCAATAGGTACCTCCCACCAGTTTCACTTTTGGTGCGCATTCCTTGCAGATTCCCATATCTTTTTCTATTTTTAATAAAACTTTATCGCAAGCCACACATCGTTTTGGATATAATAACTCTAGGCAAAAGTCTATAATACCTTTGTCGAATTGTTTCATAAGACTCCTATTTGACTAATTTGGGATTTCTAATTATTATTTAGTAACTGAATCTTTGAAAGGAACAATATGAAAAAAAGATTTTTAAGCATAGCATTAGCTGCTACTCTCGGTCTTTCAACAGTTGCCTGTGGAAGCAACAACGAATCCGAGTCTGAAAAAGAAGTTAATGAAGAATCCACTGAGGATTCATATCAATATAATATATCAGCACTCTTATCCGAAGACAATACCTACAATGAAAATCTACTAAAGGGCTTTTCTGATGCCCTTTCAGATTATCTAGGTGATGAGCACTTTGTAATCACTACATCTTCTGTATCAGAAGATGCAGACAGTGAAACCATTGCAAAAGATGCAGTAAAAAATGGCTCTGATATGATTTTCACTGCTGGAAAGCAGACACTTTCATCAGCAACATCTGCTACAGATACCATTCCAATCATCGCCACTGGAATTATCGATTTCAAGGGCACACTTAGAATCGCCAGCCTTGATGGTAAATCCTGGGACAAGACTACAGGCAAAAATGTTACTGGTATCAGCAGCAAGCCAAGCATCGTTGACCAGGTATCTCTTATGATAGAAGCAACTGACGATTTACAGACTGTCGGCATTTTCTTCTCACCAGAGGACACCGATGCCATCTATCAGAACGAGATTTTCGAAGCATATCTGGATCAGGCGGGAATCCCTTGGAAGGAATATTTGATTCCAGCATCTGATACAGCAACAGATTATGCAGCGGAGGAAGAAGCGCAAAATTCCACAGCTTTGACTCCTAGTAAATTCGTTGCATTCTCTGCAAAAGAGGGAATGGACAATAACGTAGTTGCTCTTAATGAGGACTCTGTTTTAGGTTTGAATTCACCATCATCTACACGAGTTGCTCTTCAATCAGATTTCTGGACTGGTGGCAAGGTAGTTCGTACATCAAGCAAGGTTGATGATGAAACTTCGGAGGACGAGGAAGAATCAGAAGAATCTGGTGATTCAGATGATACTAAATCTTCAAGCAGTTCATCATCTGAGGAGTCAGAGGAAGAAATCACTCTAGAGTCTCGCATCCAAGAAGCATGCGATGAGTGTTCAGCAATCTACATCCCATTTGGTAGCATGCTTACCGACCAGATGGATGTTATTGGAGAAATCGCTATCGAATCAAAAGTTACTGTTGTTGCCGGAGACACAACAATCGGCGAAAACGCACTTGTAACACTTTTCTCTGACCCATATTCACTTGGATATGCAGCTGGCAAAAAGGCAGTGCGCGTATTCAACGGCGACGATATTACAACAATCAAAATCGGCTACGGAAGCGCAGATGATTCAGTTAAGCTTTACAACGGAAAAATTGCTGAGGAATTTGGAATGGAATTCCCTAAGTCATTCAGCGAAATTGACGAATTTTTAAGCACATATGTGTACGGCAGCAATACCGCCCGCTATTCTATTGCAGGAGAATAAATTCATGATTTTACATGTAATCAAATCCAAAATATATTCAGGGGCAGAAAACGTTGTCTGTCAAATTATTAAAGGTCTTTCTGATCATGAGGAGTTCATTTATATGGCTCCTCATGGTCCTATAGAGGACAAGCTCAAATCTATCGGTCTTTACGACAATTACTACGGCATCGATAAGCTTGATGTCGCTTCAATAAAGGCAGCTGTTGAAAAGTTTCATCCAACAGTGGTTCACGCCCACGATTTCACAGCTAGCGTTCTTTGCGCTTTTGCGCTTAAGGGCAGCGTGCCTATCATTTCCCATCTACACAACAATCCACCATGGATTCAAAAATTTCATTACAAGACCATTTCTTATTTGATGGCCTGCAAGTATATCGACCATATTTTGATGGTTTCTGATGCTGTCAGGGATGAGTATCGCTACACCAGCAAGATTAAATGCCCTATCACCATCGTGGGAAATCCTTTTTCTGTGGATGGAGTTAAGACTCAGGTGAAGCAGGAGCTTTTTGAGGTTGATGGTGCTGGGGTTTCTGTTGGGGTTGGTTCTGGGGCTGATGGTGCTGGTGCTGATGTTTCAGATGGCGCTAGAGTTTCAGGTGTTTCCGAGTTTCAGAGCTACGACAGTGATTTACTTTTTGTGGGACGTCTTACTGAGCAAAAGAATCCTATGCTTGTGCTTGAGGTTGCTAAAGAGGTAGCTGAGGCCGGACTATTGAAGCGAGTTCGAATTGTAGGTGATGGTGAGTTGATGCCAGAGCTTCAGCAATTTGTTACTAATGCAGGACTTTCTGATGTGGTTGTTTTGGAAGGATTTAAGAAAAATTCTTATGATTATATGGCATGCACAGAAGTTTTAATGATGCCTTCAAAATGGGAAGGTTTCGGGCTTGTTGCTTTAGAAGCTATGTCTCTTGGAGTTCCTGTTGTCAGCACAAATAGCGGCGGACTAGTGAAAATCATGGATGATAGCTGTGGCTTCGTCTGTGAAGACAAGGATGAATTTGTGGCTGCTATCACATCTCTTTTAACTGATGCGGATTTATATGCCAGCAAATCTTCTGGTGCAACCAAGCGTGCCATGGAATATAATAATATCGATGAGTATTGCGGAAAGTTGCTAGACATTTACAGATCATTTCAATAGAAGGTATGATGGCAGTCACAATGCTGTTTAACAATCATTATTGGAGATAATTTATGACAAAAAAAGAATACAAGGAATTACTCAGAAGTGATTTTTTAAGATATTCGAATGATGATACTTTTATCGGCCGTTTCAAAGCCTATAAAATGAAGCCTGGCTATGCTTGGAGCTACTGGTACAGAAAGCTCTGCTACCAGAATTCACATAGCTGGATGAAGCCTCTGGCCTTCATCACCAGGCTTCGCTTTCATAGTGTTGCTGTTAAATATGGTATCGATATTCCAAGCCACATCAAGCCAATTGGGGCTGGGTTCATGATTGATCATTTTTCATGCATCGTCATACATGTGGACGCTGTCATCGGAAGCGGCGTCACAATCCGCCAGGGCTGCGTTGTTGGTACAAACGGCCGCGGTGTGCCAGTGATTGAGGATGGTGTAGACATCGGCGCCGGCGCAGCAATCATCGGGCCTATCACTGTAGGTAAGGGTGCCCGCATCGGCGCCAACGCGGTAGTTATTCACGATGTTCCTGCCGGAGCCACAGTTGTAGGTAATCCAGGGCATGTAGTGAGCAAATAGTGGCGCCTCGGACGATTGTTATTCATCGTGGTTCGATAGGATGACTATATATTTCTGTGATGAGTGGGAATATATAGTCATTTTTGTTGTAATCTGACTGTTTCTGACTATATATTTTTATTAGTTTTAGTATATATAGTCATCTTGACTCTTTTGGACTATATATTTTTAAATTCTTTAGATTTATATAGTCATGAAGGCTGATTTTGACTATATATCCTCAGCTTTTCTTGTTTTATATAGTCATAAGCTGCTGTGTGGGACTATATATTTATCTATTGTGTGGGAAATATAGTCATTTTTGTTGT
>NZ_FOWB01000005.1:0-154726 GCF_900115355.1 Pseudobutyrivibrio sp. JW11
GCTTGGTAAAACCCATGATCATGGAGCATCGACACCCTCGCATATAAGAATCCAGCTTAAGATGGACAGATGCGAAACCACACTGCTAGATGGTAGTCCATGTACTTAAGCAAACAGCCAGCCGGTTTGAAGTTAACTTCCATGTCAGGGGAACAGACTTATTATGAAGTAACCATTTCTGGTTCAACAGGGGGAAATAGAACTATTACCTGATTGACACTGGGACAATTATATCATGGGCTTAACTAAGCCTATTGAACAGATATTTATTAAGTTATCAAGGTACATTTAATGTATCTAAAATATTATACGAGGGGGATATATTTATGGGAAACCAGGAGACTTATACATTTGTTTCAAAGGATGGACATTCTGTAATACATTGTAGAAAGTGGCTTCCAGACAGAGAGCCAGTAGCTGTTTTACAGCTTGTTCACGGCATGGTTGAATATATTGAAAGATATGACGAATTCGCTACATTCCTTGCATCAAAGGGATACGTCGTTGTAGGTCATGATCACATTGGTCATGGTCAGTCTGTTACAAAGGATGAAGAGCTTGGTATCATGACAGGCAAGCACCCTGCTGACGATATGGTAGAGGATATCTATACTCATTATGCAAAGACTAAAAAGGAATATCCTAATCTTCCTTATTTCATTTTAGGACATTCTATGGGTTCATATATGCTTCGTAAGTTCTTATCTGATAAAACTGCTTATTTGGAAGAGCTTACTGGTGCTGTTATTATGGGTACAGGTCAGGAATCTGCAGGCACATGTAATGGCGGTCTTGCTGTTATTGCTGTTCTTTCACTTTTAAAAGGCAAAAATTACCGAAGCACATTTGTAAGAGATATGACATATTCTGCACCTTACAAGCAGTATGATTGCTACGGAAATGATTATGCTAATTCATGGCTTTCTAAAAACATTCAGAGCGTTGAAAAGTACTACCATGATAAATATTGTACATTCACATTCTCTTTGAATGCATATAAGGGCTTAGTAGAAGCTACAAAATATGTTGGAACAAAGGCTTGTGTAGAAAAGATGCGCAAGACATTACCACTTTTAGTTGTATCAGGAGACGAGGATCCAGTTGGAAATATGGGCAAAGGTACAACAGCTGCAGCAGATGCTTTTAAAGCTGCAGGCATAAAGGATGTTACTCTGAAATTATACAGGGGTGACAGACACGAAATATTAAACGAGCTTGATAGAGAGCAGGTTTACGAAGATATCTATCAGTGGCTTGAAGCACACAAATAAAGGTAAAATGGAGTAGTTATGGATTCTTTGGAGCATTTAATAACAAGGTCAATAAAGACATATTATAAAAGTAAGCTATATGCTCCTATTGTCTTTTTGGTGATTCTTATTGCGGTAACATTTATTTTCCCAATAGGACATTTGCTTTTTCCAAGGACATACAGTGAGGATTCAATCAGCTTATACGAAATGTATAACGATGGTGAAAACTACGCCAAATTTGATTTAAAGAACTTATATTTTACAGGATATACCAGCAAATGGCTGGATAGAACCAGAGGCTACTATTATTACACTATGATTAATTCTGAGTGTGTTATAGTGCTTCTGGATCCTGATACTTGTGAGCAGGGCTCACCTACTATTGAAGAACTTACCATAAAAGGTGAAATCCTTTATGATTCTGAGGCAGCCAGAAACCTTTTAGCAAATTTGGCTAGTGATTTGAATTGGAGCGAGGAGGGCATTCTTTCTACAGTTTCTACATACACTATTTCTGAGCCAGATGCTACAGGACCTTCGGCAGAGGCCTTCCAGTTTTTCTACACGATTTTTGGTCTATACAGTGTTGCATCAATCATAGTATACAGTTTGTATATTGCATTTCCGGTGTTGTCTTTGCCAGTTCAGAAAACAAGAGCTTACGGCAAGCCAGCAGAAATACTTGAGGAAGCTGAGGAAGAGCTTGCTACATTACCACAGCTTGCAACAGAGGATATGTTTATTACAGAGCATTATTTTATTGAAACAAGTAGCTATGGTGTTGCCATTGTTCCAATTGATGCTATAATTTGGATTTACAAGTATTCAACAATGCACAAGTTTTTATGGCATCATTTCTCTATTACTTATACATTGCACATTACTGCAGGAAAGAGACACTATATCAAGTGTCCAAAGAATATCAAAAGTGATATTGACGGTATTATGGACTATTTGGCTGAGGCCAACCATGATATACTTGTGGGATTTTCAGAGGAGAATCGTCTCAAGGTTGAAGAAATTCAAAATGATTTTGATGTTATCAGAAAGATAACAAGCTTTTTATCTAAGAGGGTATAGCAGGATGGAAGCTTATACAGGCTTTGCCACAGTCTACGATAGATATATGGACAATATTCCATATGATGATTGGGCACAAAATATAAAAGTACTATTTGAAAAATATAATATGCCAATGGAAATCGTATGCGATTTGGGCTGTGGTACAGGACAGATGACCAGACGCCTTAAGGAAATGGGCTACGATATGATTGGTATCGATGTCTCCTACGATATGCTTATGGAGGCTATGAGTCAGGAGGATTCCGATGGAATCCTTTATCTATGTCAGGATATGCGTTCCTTCGAATTATACGGAACGGTAGGAGCAGTAATCAGCCTTTGTGATAGCATGAATTATCTTGCGGACACAGATGAGCTGCTTCAGGTTTGCAAACTGGCAAATAATTATCTTGATCCTAAAGGTCTTTTCATATTTGATATGAAAACAGACAGCTACTATAAAAAGCTAGGAACTGGTACGATTGCGGAAAACCGCGAAGAAGGAAGCTTCATTTGGGAAAATGAATACAATCCTGACACCAGAGACAATTATTATTACCTGACCATTTATGAAGAAAATGAAGAGGGCACTTTTGACAGATTCGAGGAAGAACATATGCAGCATGCGTTTACCGTCGATGAAGTGAAGGCTGCCATTAAAGAAAGTGGCTTAGAACTTCTTCAGGTGCTTGATGTTTCCACAATGGAAGCACCTACAGAAGATAGTGATAGATTGTATTTTATAGCAAGAGAGGTTACAAAATGAAAGACTATATAGTTAGAGCAACAGCAGCAAATGACGCAGTTAGAGCATTTGCAATTACAAGTAAGGATTTAGTTGAAGAGGCCAGAACTCGTCACAATACATCTCCAATCGTTACAGCAGCCCTTGGAAGAATGCTTTCAGCAGGCTCTATGATGGGTGTTATGCTTAAAGGCGAGGATGATTTGGTTACACTTCAGATTCAAGGAAGTGGTCCAATGAAGGGAATCACAGTTACATCCAACAGCAAGGGTGAGGTTAAGGGATTTCCTAATGTATCAGTAGTTGATTTGCCACCAAAGAATGGAAAGCTTGATGTAGGCGGAGCAATCGACCTTGGTATTATGAGGGTTATCAAAGATATGGGCCTCAAGGAGCCATATGTTGGTACTGTTGAGCTTCAGACTGGTGAAATTGCAGAGGACCTTACATACTATTATGCAGTTTCAGAGCAGATTCCATCATCAGTTGGGCTTGGTGTTCTTATGAATAAGGACAATACAGTAAATTGTGCAGGTGGATTTATTGTTCAGCTTATGCCTTTTACTCCAGAGGAAGTTATTACTCAGCTTGAGGAGAATTTAAAGACTCTTCCTTCAGTTACAGATATGCTTTCAAGTGGTAAGACACCAGAGGAGATGCTCCAGATTGTTCTTGCAGGATTAGATGTTGAGATTAAGGAAACATATCCAGCAGCATACAAGTGTGATTGCTCAAGAGATAGAGTTGTAAAAAGTCTTGCATCACTTGGCAAGGAGGATATGGACGAAATCATTGCAGATGGCAAGCCAGTAGAGGTTAAGTGTCAGTTCTGTAATGAGGCATATGAGTTTACAATTGACGAGCTCAAGAGCTTTAGGAGGAATTAGTCAAATAATTGCGCCCTATTAGATAAAAGTTTAGTTGTTTTTATTTGCTGATTTCCTGTAAACTAACACACGGAGATTTATTATCATTTTTTAGAGGATTATGCACAATGAAAGCAAAAGGTCGCAAAAAAATTTATCCACCAAGTTATTACAGAGCAAAAAGAATCAGACTTGGAATAATTCTTGGTATTATTCTAATAATATATTTGGCAGGAAGCTTGTTCTTTAGAAATCACTTCTATATCAGAAGTAAGGTCAATGGCGTTGGTGCTTCATTTAGAACAGCTCAAAGCACATACGACAAAATCATCAACAGCGCTGATAAATACACTATTTCATTTATTGACGCTGATGGAAATGTTATCAACGAAGTTAGCTCAAGTGAATTAGGCGTAGGAGTTAACTATGACGAATCAGAGGTTCAGACACTTCTTGATTCTCAGTCAGGTTTTAACTGGGTACTTCGTTTGTTTGCCCCAGCTGAATATTACACAGCTACAGGCAACTCATATGATGCTGCAAAGGTCACAGCAGTAGCCAGCAGTCTTGACTTCAGCAATCAATCATCTACAACAGAATCTCAGGATGCCACTATCCAGTTCGATGGAGAGAAGTTTGCGATTGTAGATGAAGTTTACGGAGATAAAATCACAGAAGAAGGCGTAGAGGAAGCAATCATCTATGCAGTTGAGAATCTTCAAACTGAGATTAATCTTGCAGATGGCACATGCTATGAAAAGCCAAATGTTCTAGCATCTGATGCTAATATTCAAAAGGCAGTTGATGTTTTAAACAATTACATGGATACAGATATCCATTATGATTTAGGCGAGGGCATTACAGAAGAAATCCCTGCTGATACAAAGGCCACATGGTTCACATGGGATGACAGCTTTAATGTTTCTTTCGACAGAGATGCTATTGGTGAGTACGTTAACTCAATGGGAGATAAGTACAACACTTATGGTAAGAAAAAGGAATTCACAACCACTTCAGGTGAGACAATAGAAGTTCCAGCAGGTTCATTCGGTTGGAGAATAGCATATGATGGCGAAATCGATGCAATCATTGCTGATCTTGAAGGTGGCGAGGATGTTACTCGTGACTTCACTTATCTTTACTACGGAACAAGCCATGGCGAACACGATTATGGCAATTCCTATGTAGAAGTTAACCTTACAGAACAGCATGTGTATGTTTATAAGGATGGTGAAATGGTATTTGATACAGATTGTGTATCAGGTAAGATTTCAGCAAACCACGGTACACACACAGGTGTATACCCAATTGCTTACAAGCAGACAGATGCCACACTTAAGGGTGACAATTACGAATCACATGTTAATTACTGGATGCCATTCAACATGGGCGAGGGCCTTCACGACGCAACATGGCGCTCAAGCTTTGGTGGCACAATTTATAAAACAGGCGGAAGCCACGGATGTGTTAACCTTCCACTTTCCGCTGCAGAGCAAATCTACAATATAGTAGAAGCTGGTTGGCCTGTTATTGTTTTCTACACTGGTGACACAGAAGAAGAAAACTACCTTATCCAGAATCCACAGGTTAAGGTATCAGAGCTTATCGCAGAAATTGAGACAGTTACACTTGAGTCTGAACCTCAGATTGCTGAAGCTAGAGCACAGTACGAAGCTTTAACAGAAGAGCAGAAGGCACAGGTTTCAAATTATCAGGATCTTGTTAACGCAGAGCTTACACTTCAGACATTGAAGTTACAGGCTGCCGCAGAAGCGGCTGCAGCAGCTCAGGCTGGCGGTACAGATACAGGCGTTGTTCAATAGTGCACGATAGCGAGGCAAAATATGGCTAATTGGAAGAGTAATGTTAGAGAGGTAGTACCTTACACTCCAGGCGAGCAGCCTAAAACTAAGGTAATTAAGCTAAACACAAATGAAAATCCATACCCACCAAGTCCTTTGGTGGGTAAAGCTATTTCTAAAATAGAAATGGATTCTCTTAGAAAATACCCGGACCCAGGATGTCAGTCACTGATTTCGGCGTTGGCGAAATATCATGGGTTTGATGCGGAAAATGTTTTTGTCGGAGTTGGCTCAGACGATGTTCTTGCAATGAGCTTTCTTACATTTTTCAATTCAGATAAACCAATCTTTTTCCCAGACATTACCTATTCGTTTTATGATGTTTGGGCATCACTTTTTAGAATTCCATTTGAGACTAAAGCACTTGATGAGGATTTTAAAATTATAAAAAGCGATTATGACATGCCATGTGGAGGAATAGTTATTCCTAATCCTAATGCACCTACAGGAATAGCAGAGCCTGTTTCATTTTTCGAGGACATTGTTAAGGCACATCCTGAGTGTGTAGTGATTATAGATGAGGCCTATGTGGATTTTGGTTCTGAGTCTGCTATAGATTTAGTTCGTAAATACGATAATGTTTTGGTAGTTCGTACATTTTCTAAATCAAGAGCTATGGCAGGAAACCGTATTGGTTACGCTATTGGTTCAAAGGAGCTTATTAAGTATCTATCTGATTGTAAGTTTTCGTTTAACTCATACACAATGGATACAATCACGCTACAAGCAGGTGTTGCTTCAATCGAGGATGACAGTTATTTCAAGGAAAAGCTTGATGCTGTTATTACCACCAGAGAATGGACAAAGGCTCAGCTAAAGAACCTTGGATTTACGTTCCCAGATTCAAAAAGCAATTTCATTTTTGCAAAGCATGAATCTATGGAGGCTTCATTCATTTTTGAAGAGCTGAAAAAGCGTGGCATTTATGTACGCTATTTTTCAAAACCACAGCGTATATCAAATTACTTGCGTATTTCTATTGGAACAGATGAGGAGATGCAAGTATTTATAGATGAATTAGAAAAGATATTAAAAGGAGTTTAGATTTAATGATCAAGTATTTAACAGTATTTTTTATTTCGATGGTTCCACTTATTGAGCTTAGAGGAGCTATTCCATTTGCCTATGGATTTAAGGCTGCAGATCCAAGCTTCAATTTATTTTTAGCTTATATTCTTATTGCAATTGGAAACATGATTCCAGTACCAATCATTTACTTCTTCGCAAGAAAGGTACTTGAGTGGGGCAAGGATAAGCCTGTTATCGGTGGTTTCTTTACATTCTGCCTTGAAAAAGGTGAAAAGGGTGGCAAGAAGCTTCAGGAAAAGGCTGGTAGAGGTCTTTTCGTAGCATTGTTACTGTTTGTTGGTATCCCACTTCCAGGTACAGGAGCTTGGACAGGTACACTTGCAGCATCAATTCTTGATATGGACTTTAAGTCTTCAATCCTTGCAGTAATCTGCGGTGTGGCTTTAGCCGGAATCATCATCGGTGTTTTATGTACACTTGGTCTTGGTGCATTTATAGGAGTGACAGCTTAATGGAAACAGTTAATATGTTGATAAATGTTGTAGCTATTCTTGTTGGCCTTGGGCTTTATATGGCTGTAATGAATTCTGCCTGGGGCAAGAAGCATCAGGAATATATGTATGCAATAATGCTAGGAACAATACTTGTAGCTGTTCTAGTAGGAGGTTTTATTAGATGGCTAGTAATAGTAAGGTAAAAAAATCTGGTAGTACTGCCTGCGAATATTGTAACAATTTCGTTTGGGACGAAGAGGATGAGCAATATTATTGCGAAATGGATATGGACGAGGATGATTATGTTAGGCTGGTAACAGGTCATTACAGTGAATGCCCATATTTTGTTAATGGAGATGAGTACAAGGTAGTACGCCATCAGATGTAAAATATTTGTATTTATCAGTTAAATAATACAAATTATTATGATATTATATTTCTAGTTTTATTTAGGAGGTCAATGAAGTGAGAAAATTTAAAGCTTCAAAAGTGTTTAAGTCACTTGCAGCGTTGATGCTTGCTGTAGTGATGACAGTATCCACACCAATCACTGCAAATGCAGCTGGTGCACAGGGTATCGATGTATCAAAGTATCAGGGGGCAATTAACTGGGCAGCAGTAGCTCAGTCAGGAGTTACATATACATTTATTAAGGTAGGTAGCACAAAGAGTGGTGTTGATCCTTATTTTGCAGCTAATGTAGCAGGCGCACAGGCTGTAGGTATTCGTACAGGTGTATATATTTATTCATACGCAACAACAGTTGAGGCTGCTATCCAGGAAGCAAATCTTGTTCTTCAGTGGATTGAGCCATACAACATCAACTTCCCAGTAGCATTCGATTTCGAAGATGCAACTCAGAAGGGTATTGATGCTAATACATGTACAGCAATGGCAAATGCATTCTGTAGTGTAATCGCTCAGGCTGGTTACACACCAATGCTTTACACATACACAAACTTCTACAAGGCACACTTTACATCAGCACTTGCTTATGATAAGTGGATTGCTCAGTATTCAGATCACAATGATATTGCTGGATGGGCTATTTGGCAGTATTCATCAAGCGGAGCAGTTGCAGGTATCAGCGGCCGTGTAGATATGAACGTAGCACAGAAGGACTACACAGCATTCATTCCAGCAGCAGGTCTTCTTGATTTAGGCGCAGGAAATGTTTACTTCTTCAACAACTACCGTAAGCAGTTTGGTTGGGTAGATATTGCAGGAGTTAAGTATCATACAGATGAGACAACAGGTATTGTTACAACAGGTTGGTATGTAGATCCAGCAGGTACAGGTACATACTACTTCACACCTGGTACAGCTAATGCAGCAGTTGGTCTTACAACAATTGACAAGGCAATTTATTACTTCAATGAGGCTTCACAGCTTCAGACAGGTTGGTTAGAGCTTGGCGGAAGCACATTCTTCTTTGATCCACTTGCAAACGGTGCACTCTACACAGGATGGTGGACAGATCCTACAGTTGGTACACGTTACTTAGATACAACAGACGGACACATGCTTGTTGGTCTTGCTGTAATTGGTAAGGATATGTACTACTTTAACGAGCAGGGCTTACAGCAGGTAGGCTGGGTGACAGTTAATGGTCTTACATACATGTTCAATCCTAACGACAACGGAAAGATGTACAAGGGATGGTGGACAGATGCAACAGGCACATACTACTGCGATCCTTCAGATGCTCACAGAGTATCAGGTCTTGTAGCTGTTGATGGTTCTATGTACTACTTCAACGAAGCAGGACAGATGCAGGTAGGTCTCATCACAATCGGTGGTGCAACATACTACTTCGGAGCAGATGGAAAGATGCTTACAGGTTTACAGACAATCGGAACATCAGCTTACTACTTTGGAGCTGACGGAAAGATGGCAACTGGTCTTGTAAATGCAGCTGATGGCAGTGTTTACTATGCAGGTTCAGATGGAAAGCTTATCGCTGGTCAGACAGTAAAGATTGGTGGAAGTGATTACCTCTTCGGACTTGATGGAAAGCTTGTAATCAATCAGACAATCCAGATTGGAACAACTTTGTATCAGACAGATGCAAATGGTGTAGTAGTAGCTTCAGCTCCAGCTGCAGCTGCTGCACCAACTAAATAATTAACATAGGTTAGAGAAAAATAAGAAGGTCCCTAGTAGACATCAAGCTCTGATAGTTCTAAAGCGAAACATGTTGTTGAGCGTAGAACTCATCAGGCTTGTAGTCGTAACTAGGGACCTTCTAGATTTTTAGTATTATTTAAGACCTACGTATTTCTCTTCGCAGTATTTGCAGCGATAGATTTCACGTTCCTCATCAGTGAGGATGAAGATTTGGTCTAGCTCTTGCTCAACGGTGCTGATGCAACGTGGGTTTTTGCAAGAGATTACATTTTTTATTTCGTGAGGTAGCTTAAGCTGTCTCTTTTCTACAATAACGTCATCTTTGATAATGTTGCAGGTGATGTTGTGATCAATGAATCCAAGAATGTCTAAATCGACACGTTCGATTGGACATTCTATTTTTATAATGTCTTTGCGGCCCATTTTGTTGGACTTGGCATTCATAATCATGGCGATAGTGCAATCGCTGCCAAGGTTATCCAAATGAAGGTCGCGGTAAATTGTCATGGATTCGCCGGCCTTGATATGATCAAGCACGAATCCCTGGTGAATTCCACTTATATTTAGCATATTATCCTCCTATACTAATTCCAAAAGAGTAAGTATTAAAGCCATTCGGATGAATACTCCGTATTTAGCTTGAGTGAAATACATAGCTCGTGGATCATCGTCAACGTCTACAGAGATTTCATTAACTCGTGGAAGTGGATGAAGAACCATCATATTTTCTTTTGCAAGCTTCATCTTTTCTGGTGTAAGGATGAAGAAATCCTTCAAGCGGATGTAGTCTTCTTCGTTGAAGAAACGTTCCTTCTGTACACGTGTCATGTAGAGAATATCCAGCTCTCCCATAACATCGTCTAAAGAATCAACTTCTTTGTACTCATATCCATTTTTTTCTAAAACATCTTCGCGAATATACTCAGGAACTTTGAGTTCTTCAGGTGAAATTAGTACGAATTTGATTCCAGGATAACGTACTAACGCATTGATAAGAGAATGAACAGTACGGCCAAATTTTAAATCACCGCAAAGTCCGATAGTAAGATCTTTGATTTCTCCACGTAAAGAGCGGATAGTAAATAAATCTGTAAGTGTTTGAGTGGGATGCTGATGACCGCCGTCTCCTGCGTTAATAACTGGAATAAGTGATCGCTGAGAAGCAACGAGTGGAGCGCCTTCTTTAGGATGACGCATAGCGCAAATGTCTGCGTAAGAAGAAATGACGCGAATGGTGTCGGAAACACTTTCGCCTTTGGCTGCTGAAGAAGAATCAGCTGAAGAGAAACCAAGGACTGAACCACCAAGATTAAGCATGGCAGCCTCAAAAGATAGTCGTGTACGTGTGCTTGGTTCGTAGAAACATGTAGCAAGCTTTTTGCCGTGGCATTTCTCGGAATACGAGTCTGGATGATTTTTAATATCCTCCGCCAGGTCCATTAGCTGCTCTAGTTCCTCTCTAGAAAAATCTAGAGGGCTCATTAGATGACGCATTGGAAATCCTCCCTATTTAAATTAATTTCCTGATAACTAAATCGTCTAATTATATCACACTCGTTTCAAAAATAAACTAGTTATGTTAAAATTGTTTCCATGAAATATGCGGATATAATTATTGATATCTCTCACGAGAGATTGGATAAGACATTTGAATATATTGTGCCTACAGAGCTTGAAAATCAAGTAACTGAGGGTGTTCAGGTAGTAATTCCATTTGGACAGGGCAATCGCGCCATCACAGGATATGTGGTGGGATTGCACAACAAGCCGGAGTTTGATGTTACAAAGCTGAAGCCTATTGCAAGAGTGCTAAAAGATAGCATTGCCATAGAGTCTCAGCTTATTTCTTTGGCTGCATTTCTTAAAAAGAATTATGGCTCTACTATGAATCAGGCGTTAAAGACAGTTATTCCTATTAAGAAAAAGGAAAACGAAAAGCTAAAGAAAGAAATCAGTCTGAATATTTCACTTGAACAGGCTCAGATTGAGTTGACACAGATTCTTACTAAAAAGAATCATGCAGTGGGAAAAGAACGCCTTTTGAGAGAGCTTCTTGAGGTGGATGTTCTTGACTGGGAGCTTGCTACAAAAAAGCTTCAGATTCCATCGTCAAATATCAGGGATTTAGAATCTAAGGGAATTGTTAAGGTTGAATCCGTTAGAACATTCAGAAACCCTCATATCAACAAGGACGCAAATCAAAAGCACATCGTTTTAAATGAGGAGCAGGAAGCCGCTGCAGAAACAATCAAAGCAGATATAGATACAGGTCGAAGAAAGACATATCTTATCCATGGTGTTACAGGCTCAGGCAAAACAGAAGTATACATGGATGTTATGGAGCATGTGATTTCCATGGGACAGCAGGTAATTGTCCTCATTCCGGAAATCGCCCTTACATACCAGACAGTTATGAGAGTTTACACCAGGTTTGGTGATAAAGTAAGTATCTTGAATAGTAGAATGTCTCCTGGAGAGCGCTTCGATCAGTTCGAGAGAGCTAAATCAGGGGAAATCAGCATTATGGTAGGACCTCGTTCTGCACTGTTCACACCATTTGCTAATCTTGGATTGATTATAATTGACGAGGAGCACGAGCCAAGCTACAAATCCGAAGTCATCCCTAGATATCACGCTAGAGAAACTGCAGTGTACCGTGCAAAGCTAGCAGGTGCTACTGTAATTCTAGGTTCCGCTACCCCTAGTCTTGAGGCATACAGTCGCACACAGACTGGAGAATATCAGCTTATTACTCTTCATTCTAGAGCTATGGGGCAGGATATGGCCTCTTGTGAGATAGTGGACCTTAGGGCAGAGCTTCAGTCTGGCAATCGTTCTATGCTTAGTCGCAGATTGCAGGAGTTGATGGCAGATAGATTGAACAAGCATCAGCAGATTATGCTGTTCTTAAATAGACGTGGGCTTATGGGTTTTGTTTCTTGTAGGGCCTGCGGCCATGTGTTAAAATGTCCACATTGCGATGTTGCCCTTCATTTACATACAGGTGGCAAGATGAAATGTCACTATTGCGGTTACACAACAGTGGCAGCAAAGACTTGTCCAAGCTGCGGCAGCAAATATATCGGCAGTTTCAAGGCTGGTACTCAGCGCCTGGAGGAAATCGTAAAGGAACTGTTCCCAACAGCCAGGGTACTTCGAATGGACGCTGATACCACAAAAGGCAAGGATGGTCACGAGGAAATCCTTTCAGCATTTGCAGCACACGAGGCAGATGTGCTGATAGGCACCCAGATGATTGTCAAAGGTCACGATTTTGCAAACGTCACTTTAGTTGGTATAATAGCAGCAGATATATCACTAAACGAAAGCGATTATCATAGTGGGGAGCGTACATTCCAGCTGCTGACCCAGGCAGTAGGACGAGCTGGCCGAGGTTCGGAGCCAGGCATAGCTGTTATACAGACATATCAGCCTGACAATTATTCAGTAGTTGCCTCTGCAAACCAGGATTATGACAGCTTCTATAGTCAGGAGTATGCATACAGACGCTTGCTTTCATACCCACCATGCTCACATATTTTGGGCATACAAGTTAGCTGCGACAAGCAGCAGGATGCTATCAAACAGGCAGATATTCTAGCAGATATCATCAGACAGGCGGATTCAAACATCATTATCATGGGGCCAGAGGACGCCTATATCGGTAAGCTAAAGGATGTTTACCGAAGGGTAATCTACGTAAAGGCCGACGAATACGATAGGCTTGTTAATGTAAAAGATACTATCGAGGCATTCTTATTGCAGCAAAAGCAATACAGAAATACCTCTACATGGTTTGATTTTGATCCGATATCTACAATATAACAGGATTTTAGAAAGGAATTATTATGGCACTTTTAGAAATTAGAGAATATGGTAAAGACGATGTTTTACTTAAAAAATGTAAGCCAGTAAAGGAGCTTACACCACGTCTTAAGACACTTATCGAGGACATGCTTGATACAATGTATGATGCAGACGGTGTAGGTCTTGCTGCACCTCAGGTTGGCGTTCTTCGTCGTATCTGCGTTATCGATATAGGTGAGGGCCCAGTTGTTCTTATCAACCCAGAGGTTATTGAAACATCTGGCGAGCAGACAGGCAGCGAGGGATGTCTTTCTGTTCCAGGCAAGACTGGTATTGTGACTCGTCCAAATTATGCAAAAGTAAAGGCATTAAATGAAGATATGGAAGAGATTATCGTGGAAGGTGAGGAGCTTATGGCAAGAGCACTTCTTCATGAAATCGATCACTTAGACGGTAATATCTACGTAGATAAGGTAGAGGGAGAGCTCTACAATGTAGAAGATTTCCTTGAGGAAATTGAAGACGAAAATTAATAGTATCCTTTTTGATAAAGGCCATCAACTGTATGTTGATGGCCTTTGTTACATTTAATGGTTAAAATATAGACATAGATGATAAAAATTTAACAATGTGCCGGCAAATTAATTGTTAAATGTAAAAGGAGGAAATAAATTGAAGTATCAAGGACTTTTCGAGCCTATTAAAATTGGCAAGCTCGAAATTAAGAACCGTTACGCAATGGCTCCAATGGGACCACTTGGTCTTGGAGATTGCGAAGGTGGATGGAATGATAGAGGTATTGATTACTACACAAGACGTGCTCAGGGTGGCATTGGTCTTATCATTACAGGTGTTACTTTCTCTGATACAGAGGTAGAGAAGCCTTCATTCCCTAACACACCAAACTCAACATACAACCCAGTTCAGTTTGTAAGAACTAGCCGCGAGATGACCGAGCGTGTACATGCTTATGGCTCAAAGATTTTCTTACAGATGTCAGGTGGATTCGGACGTGTTACTATCCCAACAAACTTAGGTGAGTTCCCACCTGTTTCTGCATCAGCAGTACCTCACAGATGGTTAGACAAAACATGTCGTCCACTTACTGTAGAGGAGATTCATGGTATTGTAGAAAGCTTTGGTAAAGGCGCATACAATGCAAAGCGCGCTGGTTTCGATGGTGTTGAAATCCATGCTGTTCACGAAGGATACCTTATTGATCAGTTTGCTATTTCATTCTTCAACCAGAGAAATGATGAGTACGGCGGAAGCTTAGAGAACAGACTTCGTTTTGCCAAGGAAATCCGTGAGGAAATTGCAAAGACTTGTGGATGGGATTTCCCAGTTGCAATGAGATTCTCACTTAAGTCTATGATTAAGGACTTCAGAGAAGGTGCTCTTCCAGGCGAGGAATTCGAAGAGAAGGGACGTGACATCGAGGAAGGTATCGAGGCTGCAAAGCTTCTTGAGAAGTATGGTTATGATGCCCTTGATGTAGATGCAGGAACATACGATGCATGGTGGTGGAATCACCCACCAATGTATATGGAGAAGGCTCCTTACAAGGAATTTGCAAAGATTACAAAGGAGCATGTAAACATCCCTGTTATTATGGCAGGCCGTGTTGATAATCCAGATACAGCACTTGATTGCTTAAACAATGATATCTGCGACATGATTTCACTTGGTCGTCCAACACTTGCAGATCCAGATATCGTAAACAAGATTCGTACAAACAAGCTTAGCCAGATTCGTCCATGTATCAGCTGTCAGGAAGGCTGTATGGGACGTATCCAGACATACTCACTTATCAACTGTGCTGTTAACCCACAGGCTGGTAAGGAAAGACTTAACACATACAACCCAATCGTAAAGAAGAAGAGAGTTCTTGTTGTAGGTGGTGGTGTAGCAGGTTGCGAGGCTGCACGTGTACTTGCAGAAAGAGGACATGAGCCAGTTCTTTACGAGGCAGCAGGACGTCTTGGTGGAAACCTTATTCCTGGTGGTGCTCCAGCATTCAAGGAGGACGATATCGCCCTTGCTAAGTGGTATGAGGATGAAATGACACGTCTTGGTGTGGAGGTTCACCTTAACACAAAGGCTACAGAGAAGGAAATTCTCGATAAGAGCTTTGATGCAGTTATCATGGCTACAGGTTCTCGCCCAAAGATGTTCTCACTTGGCGATGATGAGAAGGTTTACTCAGCAGAGCAGGTACTTCTTGGACAGAAGGAAGCTGGTAACAATGTTATCGTTGTTGGTGGTGGACTTGTAGGTTGCGAGCTTGCCCTTGATCTTGCACAGAAGGGCAAGAAGGTAACAATCGTTGAGGCACTTGATAAGCTTATGGCAGTGAACGGACCACTTTGTTCAGCAAACAAAGAAATGCTTGAAAAGCTTATTCCTTTCAACGGCATCGATGTTGTTACAGGCGCTCGTGTTACTGGATTCAACAATGGCGTACTTACAGCTACTGTTGGAGAAGAGACAAAGGAACTTAATGCAGATAGCGTAGTTCTTTGTGTTGGTTATGCTAGCGAGAACACTCTTTACAACCAGTATAAGAATGAGCTTGACGAAGTTTATCTCCTTGGTGATGCTAGACAGGTTTCAAATATCATGTATGGTATCTGGGATGCCTTTGAAGTAGCAAACCACATTTAATATAAATTAGTTTAATAACCACTTTTTTCGTATAATTTTTTTACTCCCCCGTGAATGGCCTTGATGGACATATTGTCTGTCAAGGTCATTTATTCTATAATTAGTATTATGAATACAAGAAATTTTAAATGTTTTCAAGCTGTATATGAGGAAAGAAATCTACAGGCGGCAGCCAACAAGCTGTTTCTATCACCACAGGGCCTTAGTAAAATTATTAAGAGCATTGAGGATGAATTTGGAACCAGTTTGTTCATTAGGTCCAAGGAAGGTTTCATTCCAACCGAAAGTGGAAGATTATTCTACGAAAGATCTAAAACAATAAGTCGAGATTTAAATGATTTGTTTTCATCAATTGAGGCGTTAAATGATAAAGAAAAACGTTTCAAGGTGGGATTTGCAGCAGGAACAATTAGAGCAATCGACGTTCCTAGTGTTGCATCTTTTATGGCGGATAATCCTGAGATTCTCGCCAGTTGGTATGAGTATGAAAATGAAAATGTAATCCAGCAGGTGGTAAATGATGAAATAAGCTTTGGATTTGTAGTAGGAAAGCAATCTTTAACAGGCGTAGTCTGCGAACACGTAAAAGCGGTTGATTTGGTGGTTTATGTCTATAAAGGACATAGATTTTGGAATGAAAGTCAAATTGAGTTAAAGGATCTGAGGGATGAGAAAATCATTTCCATGAATGAGAAATATCGTGTATATCATGATATTGTGAATGCATGCCATCTCAATGGTTTTGCACCAAATATTATTGCTAAGGTAGATGAAGGAGAGTCGCTGTATCTATTATCAAAGAATAGAGCTGGCCTTGGAATCTCCCCAAGATTCTTCCCGGAAACAGACGAAATAAAAGTATTAACTATTAAAGATGCGTACACCTGGAATGTGTATGGAATCTACAGAGAAGACTCTGCAGACAAAGATTTAGCCAAGAAGTTTTTAGCGGCTATTAAATAATTGGGAGAATAAAAATGAATAACGGACATCGTGGAAGTAGCAGACGTCGCAGAAGATTGAGACGTAGAAGACAGTTGATGATGGCTGCTTGCTGTCTAGGACTTGTAGTATTGGTATTGGGTACAGTTCTCATCGTCAAAAAGGTAAAAGGTAGGGACGATGAGCCTGTTGAGGTTGCGGCAGAAGTGGATGTTGCAAATGAGGAGCCTGAGGATGGAACTACAGTTGAAGTGGTAGAGCCTGAGGAGACAGAAGATACAACAGATGAGACTGATGCAGAAGACCCAGGGGCTTCAACTCAGTCAGAGCAGGGAGCTTCAGTAAATGTGGAGGATATTGTTAATGCCAGCAATGTTGGAGAAAACAGCACCACCACATATGGAATCGACGTATCAAAATTCCAGGGTACTATCGATTGGGCACAGGTTGCCAGCTCAGGGATTAATTTTGCAATGATTCGTGTGGGCTATAGAGACTCCACAACAGGAGAGATTAAGCCAGATACAAATGCAAAATACAACATGCAGGAGGCAGAGAAAAATGGCATAAAAATCGGTGCGTATTTTTTCTCTACTGCAGTTACAAAGGATGAAGCCATAGAGGAGGCTGATTGGGTTGCAAGCTATGTAGCTCAATATCCAATTACATATCCAGTAGGATACAACTGTGAGGGCTTTGAAAACAGCACTAGCCGCCAGTACAATCTTACAAAGGATGACAGAAGCAATATTGCAATGGCATTCCTTGGAGAGGTTTATAACAAGGGATACACTCCAATCTTTTATGCTTCTAAGAATGAAATGGCATCAGATGCAAAATGGAACACATCCACAATTGGTGCAAAGTACAAGATTTGGATGGCCTGGTACAATCAGGATTCTTCAAATTTGGCCACAGGCCCATCGGCTGGATTCAAATACGATATGTGGCAGTACACCAATCAGGGAACAATCCCTGGTATCACTAAAAAGGTGGATGTGGATGTAGCATACTTTGGGTACAACGGCACAGAAACGGCTAAGGACACTTCAGAAAGAGCTACAGCATCAGCAGATGTGGAAGCACTGATGAAGTTTACAGAAGTCAATGAGACTGTCACAGCAAAGAGCAAGACAAACCTCCGTGATAAGCCTAGCCAGGGCGAAGATAGCAAGGTAATGGTTACTCTTGAAAATGGTCAAACAGCCACAAGAACTGGCACAAGCACAAGCGGATGGTCTAGAGTGGTTTATAACGGCGCCACATACTATGCTGTATCAAGTTATTTGACCACAGATTTAAGTGCACCTGCACAATCTGCAGCGCCAGCTGAGCAAGCTCCGGCAGTAGAGGAAGCACCAGCTCAGGCACCTGGTTTTAAAACTAAATTTACAGATGTTAATGAAACAGTTACTGCGAAGGAAGTTGTAAACCTTCGCTCTAAGCCAAGCGTTACAGATGCTGATTCTCAGGTAGTGGCTACACTTAGTGCAGGCCAGACAGCCATTCGAACAGGTATCAACAACGAATACGGTTGGTCCCGTGTAGAATACAATGGACAAGTTCTTTACTGTGTAAGCAGTTATATAAAGGTTGTGGAATAAGAAAAAGCTGGCATTGCTGCCAGCTTTTGCTTTATTCATGCTTCAAATAGAATATAGCAAGTTGAGTACGATCTCTCAGATTTAACTTTTCTAGGATGGTGGACAGGTAGTTTCTAACTGTGCCTTCCGAAAGGAAAAGCTTCTGGGAGATTTCTTTGTTTGAAAAGCCTTCAGCAACAAGTTGGATGACTTCAAATTCTTTTTCGGAAATATCGTATTTGCGATAATCAAAGCTTTCATCATCAGTGTTGGTCTGATTCATGAGAGTAGGAAGTTTGTCGATAACAGCGCCTCCAAATACGCTCTGACCGTTGATTGCAGCGTGAAGTGCAGCAGGAAGAGATTTATAGTCCTGTTTAAGTAAGTAGCCTTTTACGCCAAGTTTCAACGCTTTTACGATATATTCATCATCTGAGAATGTAGTTAGGAAGAGGATAGTGGCATCACGATGATTTGCGAGAATCTCTTCGGCAGCTTCCAACCCATTCATATCGGCCATACGGATGTCCATAAGAAGCAAATCTGGCTCAAGCTCATCATAAAGAGCTACAGCTTCGCGACCGCTACCGCCTTTTCCAACTATTTCAAAATCAGCCTCAGCAGAGATAATCATCTCTAGCGACATTGTGATAAGTTCGTCATCATCTACAAGTAAAATTCTTTTCTTTTCCATAATCTATCCTCGCTTGTTGTCAAAAGGTAATCTGGCAAATACTGTAAAGCCATCGTTTAAATAGAAATAAGCTTCTCCGCCTAGGGAGCTTGCTCTGTTTTTAATGTTGGTAAGTCCAATTCCATCGTAGCCTTCGGTGGAAATCTTAGTTTTCTGCTCTGGAGTAAGGGTTCCATTGTCGGTAATGGAAATAGTGCAGAAGCTGTTGTTTTGATGAAGGATGACAGCTACTGAATCGCCATTGGAATGCTTAAGGATGTTTGTAACAGATTCCTTTAAAATACCAATGATTGATAGCTTAACTTCTGTTGGAAGTGCTTCGTCTAAATCCAATTCCGTATTTACGGTATAATTTTTTAGTTCTCCAAGTATTTCATCTATATTTTTCTTTAAGTCTATTGAATCGTCATGTAAATCATGTACGGAGCTTCGCATCTTTTCCATGGACTCATCCAGGGTGTCCGAAAGCATCTTTAACTGAGGCGCAATATTTTCATCTTTATTTACTGTGACAATGGCTCCAAGCAGTAAGATTCCGCGGGAAAGCAGATGTCCTACATTATCGTGGATTTCTCTGGCAATGCGGTTTCTCTCTGCAAGGGTAGCAAGATGTACCTGTTGATCTTGCTCCATTAGCAGGGCTTTGTTTTTGCTTTTTAGCATTTCTTCAAGCTCGATACTGTCATCCCTAGTGCGGTGCAAATCATGCTGATAGAAAGTCATTTTGTTGAAAAGCAGGATAGACATGATGGTGAAGCCTGCCAGAATTAGAATCAGTGCAAGCTGTATTAAAAGACTGTCAGCGCCGATGCCCACTAGATAGCCAGCAGATAAAAGAAATGGAATAGCGGTAAGGATTGAATATATAATCTTCGTATTTACGATAACGCTAATCTCCATTAATAAAAAAACACAAATAGACATTACCACTGAAATAGTGGTAATGCCATTTGTGTTTATTAGTAATGTTAAACCAAGGGCTCCTAAAAGCCTGATGATTATATCATACAGCATATTGCTCCTTTTTCTTTGAGATGATTAGGCCGGCTGCAAAGAAGAAACAAGCGAAAAGCACCTCTATTAGCAAGTATTCAAAGAATGTTTTTCCTAAAATTTTATCTATAGGAGTGTCATTAATGAGTCTTATTGTAGCAGTGTACCAATAAAGTGGCAGGAAGTGCGCAAACTTTACAATGGATGGTGATAAAAACTGTAGGTCGATAAATACACCGCAGAAGAAACTCATTGAAAGTACAAACATGTTTGTAACCATGTTGATAATGTTTTCATTGGTTGTGATTGCGCTAATCATGTAGGCCATGCCCATTCCAATCAACATCAATGCTAAGACATTTATGCAGTAGAAGAAAAGCTTTCCGTTTGTATCAGCCATACCCATTAGTGCAACAAATAAAACTACGGCTGCTGTGATAATAAAGCCTATGCAGAACACTGCAGCGATGGTTGCAAAATTTCTTGATTTGAAATGCATTCCACTAACGCTTATACGGTTTTTAACATCCCTATCCTTTGTAAAACCAAGCACTGAGCTAATAGAAATACAAAGAATCATAAGTAACGTATATCCGTTAAATGTAAACATTCCAGTGTAGAACGAGCGGTGATTTTCATCAGAGGTATCCATGACAGTGGCCTTTGTATCAGAAAGCTTAATCATGTTTTCTTTGGTGAGGGCAATAGCCTCTTCCTCTGAATACCCACTATTTAAATATACCATAACATCCTGCATATAGGTACGTATTTTCTCGGTTAATAAAAACTGTGGAGCTGTGGCGCCAGGTGCAACGAATTCAAGTAAATCTTCCGTCTCTCCAGCCTTTGCACGCTCTGAGAAATCCTCTGGGATAATCAGTGCATAGTCATAGATAAGGAATCGAACATTATCATTCATCTCAACCAAGGATGTGGTCTGTGGGTCAACTACGTTCTGAGTTTCCTTAAGGTAGTCTACTAAACCTTGGCTCAATGCAGAATTATCATTATCTGTAATAGCAACCTTTACCACTGAATCCTCAAACATGGTGTCTTTTGTGGTGGCTGTTGCCTTTGCAGAAATGTTTCCAAATAATGCGAAGACTGAGAAATATACGATTATGGTAACAAGGCAAGCCTTGGTTGATTTTACTATTGCATTAAAGACTGACATATTTTCTCCTCCTTAGGAATATGGATGCAACGATGATACAACCTACAATCATTCCGCACATGATAAGGACATCCTGGTGGAATTCGGCTGTGGCGCCATAGGTTGAGCGAACGTACATAGCGTTTGTAAGTAGTGCAGCAGGATTGATTTTGTTGATGATAGGGCAGTTATACTGGATAATCTGTTTAATCTGTCCCCACATTAATCCACTGAAGAATGAACATATCATTGTGAAAAACAGTGGCACGGTTACAAGTAATCGTTGATTTCTGATAACAGAGCCCATCAGTGTTCCTGTTGAAATACCAAGAGCACTGCCGATAGTGCAAAGGAGAATCATAGTTCCAATTGGCACGCCCAGGTTGATTCCTAAAATATATTGGATATAAATCACAACTATGATATTGGAAATAATTTGTAAAAGAACTCCAGCAAGTAAGCTTGCAGTAATGCTCATAAACTTTGGTGTAGGTGTACATTCAACTCGCTTGCCCATCTCAGACATATTTGCGCACATTCCGTCTAGGATTGCTGTGCTAATCCAAGAGCTGAAAAGTGATGTCATTGCAAGCAAAGCGTAGAAGTACTGGATGTACTGACTGGTTTCATTTCCAAAGTTGTATTCACTGATGAAGCTGTTTTCAGAAGTGATTGCCTCAATGGCATCAGCTACCTTTTCAGGATGGTCCTTAGCAATCTGTGTGATTACATCAGTGTAATTATCGTATTCACGAACTATCTCGTTCATGATTGTGGAATCATAGCCATTTGAAATAATGATAGTTTCGACACCATCTTCTGACTCTAAGTAGAAGCCCTTGATATCTCCATTATTCATAGCTTTTACAGCATCATCCTTTGAAGAGTATGTGTGAAGATTAAGCACTGTAGTTCCTTCATCATTTTCCTCGGAAAGCTCTTCTAGAACCTGGTCAAAGCCTGCTGATTCCTCAAGTTCATTTACATATCCTACTTCCAAAGTCTGGAAGGTATCAGGATCTTCCTTTATGAGATTTCCAAATCCAAGAAAGAAAGCGGTGGCAAGAACCAGCGGGAAAAGAAAGTTCCAGCCTACCAGCCAGTATTTTCTGGATAAATTTTTTAATGAGTATGTAAAGATTCTAATAAACATTAGTCTCTAAGCTCCTTTCCTGTAATCTCCAAGAACACATCGTTAAGAGTAGGAAGTTCGGTAGTTACGCGGCCAAATGGTACATTGTTGTCTGTAAGGTAACTGAGTACGTGAACCAGATTGTGCTCACCGCCGTCACATTTGATTACCACATCATCACCATCTTCCTTAACCTTGTACACGTGGTTGATTTCCATGAGCCCTGCAAGAATCTCAGGGGACTTGTCAGGCAATCCAATGCGGATTTTTTCACGACTGATAAGAGAAGACTTAAGCTCGTTTGTAGTTCCATTGGCAATGTTTTTACCGTGATCCATGATGACAACTCTTGAACAAAGCTCCTCAACCTCTTCCATATAATGTGAGGTGTAGATGATTGTCGCGCCGGCTTTGTTCATCTTTTTGATTCCCTCGAGAATTGCATTTCTACTTTGTGGATCAACAGCAACTGTTGGCTCATCAAAGATGACTAGCTTTGGCTTGTGAGCAATTCCACAGGCAATGTTAAGTCTTCTTAGAAGTCCACCTGAAAGCTTTTTAGGCTTCTGCTTTTTGAATTCTGTAAGGCCTGTAAACTCAAGTGCCTCTTCAACATATTGCTTTCTTGTTGCTTTATCCTTTATATATAGCCCGCAGAAGAAATCTACGTTTTCGTACACATTAAGTGTTTCAATAACGGCTACATTCTGCATTACCACACCAATCTGTGATTTGATATCGTATGCATCAGGACTCATTTCTTTGCCCCAGATTTTGATATCCCCTTTATCAAAAGTAAGAAGAGAAAGGAGACAGTTGATTGTGGTTGTCTTTCCTGAACCGTTTGGACCAAGTAGTCCAAGGATTTCCCCTTCTTCAATGTTTAGTGAGAAGTGATCTACAGCTACATTCTCACCATATCGCTTTACTAAATTGTCGATTGATACTACTGTGTTACTCATTTCATTTCTCCTTTTTATTTGTGTTACAGCCGTCGGCCGTGTGTTTCTTTTGTTGTTCTGAGATTATAATACCGAAACTTTTGTCACATCTGTAGTGAACTGCGTCATAAAGGCACATGACAATTGTCATGTTGTTGAAGTGAGTGGGATATGCTATGAATATGCGGGGGAGAATTACCACTGGGATATAAAAATAATTACTAGAGAGGTAGAGAGAGAGAGTCAATGTGTATTATTTGCGACAGAATAAAGATGATAAAAGAAGGGACAAATCCATATTTTGTTAGAGAACTTGAAACAGGATATGTTGTTATAGGTGATAATCAGCATTTTGAAGGCTACACACTATTTTTGTTTAAAGAGCATGTTGTAGAGTTGTTTAATATTGAACCTGCGGTTAAAACAAAGTATTTGGAAGAAATGAGCATAGTTGCAGAAGCTGCTTATAAGGCTTTCAAACCTGAAAAAATGAATTATGAATGTCTTGGAAATGGTGATGCTCATTTGCATTGGCATCTGTTTCCTAGAAAACAGGGAGATATAGAAAATTATGGAAATAATGGAAGAGGACCTGTTTGGTGGTACCCTATGGAGAAAATGTATTCAGATGATAACAGGCCGAATGCGGAGAAACTCGAAGAGATGAAACGACGATTAAATGATGAGTTAGAGGCATTATTAGCGTAGATAAATTGGGGTTTACCACTAGCGACTGTAAACTAGGCCACTGCTAGTGGTAAGAAAAAGATACTATTACCACTAGCAATTACAAAGTTAGCCTGCGCTAGAGGTAAAAAAAGATAGCTGTACCACTAGCGATAGAGATTTCAATGAATGCTAGAGGTAAAGGAAAGAATTATTACCACTAGCAAAGGTAAACTGGGGATATGCTAGAGGTAAAACTCAAAAAATGTACCTCTAGCAGGCAGGAATACAGCCAATGCTAGTGGTAAAAGTCTAATATCTAACCATATAGGGAGGTTTGCAATGAACAACATAGAAAGAAGAGATAAGGAACTAGTATATATTTCAGATGATGAAGTATTTGAAGAGCAAAAGATAGCAAGACGCCTTACGCAGGAACTAAATACTGTAGATAGGGCTGATTTCGATGCTATAAAGAAGATAGTTAATAAGCTTCTAGGAAAATCAGATAGTGATACATTTATAAATCCTCCTTTTTATTGTGATTATGGAAGCCATATAGAGGTTGGTAAGAATTTCTTCGCAAACTATAACTGCACCATGCTGGATGTTGGACGGATAAGAATAGGTGATAATGTGCAGATAGCTCCCAATGTAGCAATATATACTGCGGGACATCCAGTTCATCCTGCTACAAGAAACACATTGTATGAATATGGAATAGATGTAACCATAGGTAACAATGTGTGGATAGGAGGCAATGTGGTGATATGTCCTGGAGTAACAATAGGAGATAACACTGTGATTGGTGCTGGTTCTGTAATTACTAAAGATATTCCTGCCTGGTCCATTGCAGCAGGCAACCCATGCTGTGTGCTAAGAAAGATAACAGAAGATGACCGCAACAAATATTTTGCCGGCAGGGAGATAGACGAAGAAGCATGGCAGGATATCCTGCGAATCCAGAGTGAAGCAAATGATGAGCGGAAATATCCGAAGGCATAAACTATATCTGTTGGTTTGGCGAAAGGCCATACTGTGATGGTTCATACAGCATTATCTAAAATGGGCTATGTCTGTGGTGGGGCGCAGGCCGTTATTGAGGCATTGATTGAAGTGGTTGGAGAAGACGGTACGATCATGATGCCTGCACAATCCTGGAAGAATCTTGGAAATGCTGAACTACGCTTAATGAATCAAAAAATACTTGTGGATTTTGCTGTCGACTGGATTCAGAAATATAGAAGAGGATGAACATTACACTGCATTTCACCCTACATAATATGCATTTCACCGTCCATTTGTTGAAGAGGAATTAGTTCTTCCCTACACTGATATGTGTAGGGGGAACTTTAAATGAAAAAGAGCAAATGGGGGATTCTTTTTATATCTCCATATATCATCGTTTATCTATTATTCACGGCTTTGCCGATCGTTATTTCCTTGTATAAATCTTTATTTGTAAATTATTGGAAGGGACTAGAGGAAGTGGGTCCGTTCTTTTGTGGTCTCGAAAATTATGTGACGTTGCTTACGGACAAGAGCATCTACACTTACCTTGGTAATACGGCCATCATGTGGATTCTTGGATTTGTGCCACAGTTAGTTTTATCGATTACGCTGGCGGCATGGTTTTCGGATCATAGATTGGGTCTAAGAGGAATCCAGTTTTTTAAGACAGTTATATATTTTCCAAATCTGATTATCGCCGCGTCATTCGCATCTTTGTTTTTCTCTTTTTTTGCAGACTGCGGTCCTGTAAATGCACTGCTGATGGAGCTGGAAATTATTGATGAGCCATTTCAATTTTTCTCAAATACCTGGTCCACAAGAGCATTGGTGGCATTCATGAATTGCACCATGTGGTTTGGTAATACCACTTTGCTTTTGTTGGCGGGAATGTTGGGGATTGATAAGTCTCTAAAGGAAGCAGCTGAAGTGGATGGAGCCAGCACCTGGCAGGTATTTACAAGAATCACGCTGCCACTTATTCGACCAATCCTTTTGTATGTGATAATTACATCTCTTATAGGTGGAATCCAGATGTTTGATGTTCCACAGATTCTCACCAAGGGAACGGGAGATCCAAATCGTTCCACCATGACGGTGCTGATGTATATGAACAAGCACATGTTTAGCAAGAATTATGGTGTGTCAGGAGCGTTGTCCTTTATATTGTTTATTGTGACAGCGGTGCTTTCTATCATCGTCTTTAGCCTTAACTCTAAGACAGAAGAAGGGAGGGGCGTAAGATGAGTAGACGTGTGCAAAGAATCTTCGCATATACGATATTGATCCTCGTATCTTTCCTGTGCCTGTTTTGGTTTTATGCCTTATTTATAAACGCCACCAGATCTAACAGCGAGCTATCAAGTGGATTTTCACTGATACCTGGAACGGCCCTTGTGAAAAACTGGAATAGCATGAGACACTGCGCCTTGCCTGTAATGAATAGCATGAAAAACAGCATGGTGATAGCGCTTTCTTCGTCACTACTTTGCAGCTATTTTTCCATTATGACAGCCTATGGAATTCATGCATATTGCTTCAAGGGCAGGAAGCTTTTTTACACCATTATGATTGGTTTTATGATGATTCCAAGACAGGTGACGGCCCTTGGATTTATAAGCTTGGTGGATGATATGCATCTGATGGATACATTTATTCCGCTGATTATACCGGAAATAGCATCTCCAATCGTTTTCTACTATATGATAAAATACATGGAGAGTACGCTTCCAATGTCACTAGTGGAAGCGGCAAGGATTGATGGTGCTTCAGAGATTTTTGTTTTCAATAGAATCGTGTTGCCATTGATGAGACCGGCATTTGCGGTGCAGATGATTTTCAAATTTGTGGAATCTTGGAATAATTATTTTATTCCGGCACTGATTTTACATGAGGATAATAAGAAAACAATGCCAATTGTAATATCGCTTTTACGAAGTGCAAACTTTGCAAATTACGATAACGGTCTGATCTACATGGTAATTGCCTTTTCAATCCTGCCATCTATCATAATCTATCTATTTTTGTCGCGTCTGATAATCAGCGGCATAACAAGCGGGGGAATAAAAGGTTGATGAACATCAATATCCACATCATTGAAGACTCCATGGAGGAGAAACTGGATATCTTCTGTCATGAGGCCAATAAGGAGAGGCTGCAGGAGATTGCAAAGGAGCTAGTGGAGGGCAATCAGAAAATCACTTGTAAGAAAGATGATAAGACATATCAGATTCGTCTGGATGAGGTCTTTTATATAGAGACAGTTGATGAGAGATTGTTCATTTATTGTGAGGATGATGTTTATGAAAACAGGATGCGTCTTTATGAAGCAGAGCAGCTGTGCAGCGGCGCTGATTTTTTCAAGGCATCAAAGTCTATGCTAATCAACATTAAAAAGATTGAAAACATGAAGCCATCTCTTTCAGGGCGATTTGAGATTACCATGATAAATAAGGAGAAGCTGATTGTTTCCCGAAAATACGTAGCTGATTTAAAGGAAAAGATGGGATTATAGGAGTATGACAGATGAAACAAGAGATATTAAATGTTCTTAGAAGATTTATAAATGTGTGCGCTGGCATGCTGTTTATTATGGTGATTTTAGGGCCAGTGCTTGGAATTGTGGATGGTATAAATAATGTGCAGTTTGCAGTGTTGATAATCTGTGCAGCTGCAGCGGCACTTTCTAGTTTGGTGTTTATATCAAAGCAGGAGTTGCACGGGGCAGCTTGGTGGTGCAGAGAGATTATCTGCATACTGATAAATATGGCCATCACATTGCCGTTGACTTTCTACGCAGGCTTGTGGGAAAGCCTGGTGGGAATGCTGGTGGTGATGTTGATAATACTTGTCATCGCCTTCGGAAATCATTTCGTTGAATTCTTATATGATATGAAAACAGCGAACTTGATTAATAGCAAAATCAAGGAGATGAGGTAGTAGTACAAAGGGTAGAGAAATAAATAGAAATATGGTAATATACTTTAGATTTAGGCTAATTTTTTAATACGAAAGAATATATATACATAGAAGGAGATAAATTACCATGAAATTGGGAATCGTAGGTTTACCAAACGTCGGTAAATCAACACTTTTTAATTCACTTACAAAGGCAGGAGCACTTGCAGCAAACTATCCATTCGCTACAATCGACCCTAATGTTGGTGTCGTATCTGTTCCTGATAAGCGTCTTGACGAGCTTACAAAGATGTACAACTCTAAGAAAACAGTTCCAGCTACAATCGAATTCGTTGATATCGCTGGTCTTGTAAAGGGTGCATCAAAGGGTGAGGGACTTGGAAACCAGTTCCTTGCAAACATCCGTGAGGTAGATGCAATCGTTCACGTTGTTCGTTGTTTCGAGGATGCAAATGTTGTTCACGTTGATGGCAGCATCGATTCTCTTCGTGATATCGAGACAATCAACCTTGAGCTTCTTTTCTCAGATATGGAAGTTATGGAGCGTCGTTATTCAAAGACTGAGCGCAGCGCTCGTATGGACAAGACACTTCAGAAGGAAGCTGCTATGCAGAAGCGTCTTTTAGATCATATGGAAGCTGGCAACATGGCAAAGACATTCGAGCTTAACGATGAGGATGAAGAAGCATACTTCAAGGAGTACAACCTTCTTACTGCAAAGCCAGTTATCTACGCTGCAAACGTAGAGGATGAGGATCTTGCAGATGACGGCGCAAACAATAAAAACGTTCAGGCCGTTCGTGAGTACGCTGCTAAGGAAGGTTCAGAGGTATTCGTTATCTCAGCTCAGATTGAGCAGGAGATTTCAGAGCTTGAGTCAGAGGAAGAAAAGCAGGAGTTCCTTGAGGCTATGGGACTTGAAGAGTCAGGTCTTGATAAGCTTATCACTGCTTCTTACAGACTTCTTGGCCTTATCTCTTACCTTACATCAGGTGAGGACGAGACACGTGCTTGGACAATCAAGAAGGGCACAAAGGCTCCACAGGCTGCTGGAAAGATTCACACAGATTTCGAGCGTGGATTCATCAAGGCAGAGGTTGTTAGCTATGACGACCTTATGGCAAACGGCTCTATGACAGCTGCAAAGGAAAAAGGCCTTGTACGTATGGAAGGTAAGGAATATGTGGTAGCTGATGGTGATGTAATCACATTTAGATTTAATGTATAACAAATTGTGAATTATGTGGGAAAAATCCCTGATTTATCGGCATATCTGTTGATAAATAGATTTTCTTTGATATTATATTGATAAAGATAGTTAACAGTTTGTTTTTACCCATAAGGAGGTATTTATGAAACTTACTAATATTAAGGACACAGAGGCATTTTTTAAGGTTATCGATAACTGTCAGGGAAAGGTAGAGCTTGTTACAGGTGAAGGTGACAGACTTAATCTTAAGTCAAAGCTTTCTCAGTTTGTTTCACTTGCAAATATCTTCCAGGCTGATGAGAGCATTCCTGAGCTTGAGCTTATTGCATACGAGCCAGACGATGCAAAGAAATTATTGGAGTTTATGATTAACCAATAATCACATTGAAAAGAGGAATGAACATTCCGAATTAGAAAGAAAAAGGTTCTCAGTGTACGCTGAGAACCTTTCTTAAAGTTTATAAATAATATTGGAGATTAGTTATGCGAGCTTATGAAAGACTACTAAATTATGTAAAGGTTTACACAACCAGTGATGAAGAGAGCACTACAGTTCCTTCAACTGCTAGACAGTTTGATTTGGCAAAGATTCTTGTTGAAGAATTGAAGGGCCTTGGCATCGAGGATGCAAAGGTAGACGACAAGTGCTATGTTTATGCAAGCATCCCAGCAACAAAGGGATACGAAGACAAAAAGTCAATTGGCTTTATTGCACACATGGATACTGCGCCAGATTTCTGTGGTGAAAACGTAAATCCGATAATCGAAGAAAACTACAACGGTGAGGATATCGTTCTTGGCACATCTGGAAGAACAATTAAAGTATCAGATTTCCCACACCTTAAGGAATTAAAGGGACGTACTTTGATCCATACAGATGGAACAACACTTTTAGGCGCTGATGATAAATCAGGTATTGCCGAAATCATGACATTTGCAGAGGAACTTCTTGCAAGCGATGAGCCACACGGCAAGATTTGCATTGCCTTCACTCCTGATGAGGAGATTGGTGCTGGTGCAGATCATTTTGATGTTGAATACTTTGGAGCTGACTTCGCATATACGGTAGACGGTGGCGAAGAAAACGCAGTAGAGTACGAGAACTTTAATGCAGCTGAAGCAAAGATTAAATTCAACGGTGTAAATATTCATCCAGGTGATGCAAAAGATATTATGGTTAATGCAGCACTTGTTGCTATGGAGTTTAATTCTATGCTTCCACCAACACAGACACCTAGCCAGACAGAGGGATACGAAGGATTCTTCCATCTTCTTGATATGTCTGGAGATGTTGCAGAGGCAAAGCTTTGGTACATTATTCGTGACCACGATGCAGATAAATTCGAAGAGAAGAAAAAGGTTATGGAGCATGCTGCTAATATCATCAATCAGAAATATGGTGAGGGCACATGCGAGCTTAACATTAGAGACCAGTACCAGAACATGCTCGAGATGATTAAGCCTCACATGTTCCTTATCGATTATGCTTTCGAGGCATTAAAGGATGCTGGAGAGAATCCAAAGGCTGTTGCTATCCGAGGCGGTACAGATGGAGCACGTCTCTCATTTATGGGATTGCCTTGCCCAAACCTTGGAACAGGTGGCTACAACTTCCACGGCCCAATGGAGCACATTACAGCGGAGGGCATGGATACCGTAGTCAAGGTACTACACGGTATTACAAGCAAATTTGCTACAGAATAAGTTAGCCGATGAGCTGGTGAGAGCGTAACCAGCGGACTGGGGGAATTATGTCAGCGGAAAAAAGAAAAGAATTACTTGTAGATATTTTGATGGATGCCTTGTCAGGCTTGTGTATTGGTATCGCAATTTATAACTTTGCTGCAGATGCCAAGTTTCCATTGACCGGGCTTACCGGTATTGCAATGATTTTCTATCAGTACTGGGGATGGAAAATCGGTCTTATGACAATCATAATGAACATTCCACTGATAGTGGTTTCATACAAGGTTTTGGGTAGAAAGTTTCTTCTTAAAACTTTCAAGACTATGGCCATAGGCACTGTTATGATGGATTTTGCGGCACCTCTTGTACCTAAAATCGAGATTTCAAATATTCTTTTGAATGCATTGGTGGTAGGTGTGTTTACTGGATTAGGTTACGCGCTTGTTTATATGCGTAATTCATCCACAGGTGGTGCTGATTTTATCATGATGCTTATCAAGGCAAAGAATCCACACATGTCACTTGGACGAATCTTTTTCATAGTTGATGTGGTTATCATTGTAATCGACACAATCGCATATGCGCACTCATTTGAAGCATTGTGCTATGGTTTTGTAATCAGCTATGTAGGTTCACTTGTTGTGGATAAGGTAATGATTAATGCCGATTCAGGTATGATGTGTATGATTGTTACCAACAAAGCAGAAGCAATTGCAGATGCTATTGATAAAGCAGTTGAGAGAGGAACAACAATCTTCACTGCAAAGGGCGGATACAAAGGCGATGAGCGCCAGGTTTTGATGTGCGCCTGCTCAGACAAGCAGATGTACCAGGTTAATCGTGTCGCAAAAAAGATTGACGTGGACGCATTTATTGTCATAATGGAATCAAAGGCAGTATATGGTGAGGGGTTCAAGAGATTTAAACCTTAAGGAGTATAGAAATGTCAGAAAAGATTTGCGTTCTTGGTGTAGCAGGAGGATCTGCTTCAGGCAAGACTACAATTATTAAAAAGCTTCAGGATTATTTTGGAGAGGACATTGCGGTTATCAGCCATGATGCATACTACAAGGCACATCCTGATATGTCATTTGAGGAGCGTAGCAAATTAAACTACGACCATCCAGATTCATTTGAATCAGACAGAATGGCAGAGGATGTTAGAAAGCTTATAAAAGGATATGCTATCGATATGCCAGTTTACGATTACGTAAATCACAATCGTTCAGAGGAGACAATCCGAATTGAGCCAAAGACAGTTATTGTCATGGAAGGTATCCTTATTCTTGAGAACAAAGAGCTTAGAGATTTGATGGACATCAAAATCTTTGTTGATACAGATGCTGATGAGCGTCTTATGCGTCGTATCCAGCGTGATATGATTGAGCGTGGTCGTAGTATCGAATCAATCATTGGTCAGTACAGCGATACTGTAAAGCCAATGCATGAAGAGTTTGTTGAGCCTTCAAAGAAGCATGCAGACATCATTATTCCACGTGGAGGAGAGAACGCTGCAGGTCTTGATATGCTCATCACATACATGAACAAAAAGCTTCATGAAGAAGAAAACTAAATAGACGTTTATGCAATGTGCGACTTGTGCCACAGTGGTTTTTGTTGATAAGGACGAAAATCACTGTGGCTCTTTTATTTCCTTTAATTTGGAATATCCCTATGCTAAAATTGAATAGTAATTGATAAAAAATTATCAATTATGGAGTATTAAAAGGGAGAAATAATTAATAATGGGAAACAAACCAATCGTGTTGGCTGTTGCCGGTAAGGGCGGAGTAGGCAAAACTTCGTTAGCTTCGGTGATGGTCAAGTTGTTAGTGGAAGCTTATCCAGACAAACGCATTCTAGCAATCGATGCTGACCCAGCGGTGGGACTTTCGACAGCACTTGGTGTTGAACCAACTCTTACTCTTGATGATATCAGGAAAGAGGCAGTGGAAGCTGCAGAAAATGGTGATACCAAGGCAACTGTAGAAGTGCTTGGGGAAGCAAGATATCGTATTTTCGATGCTATGGTGGAAATGGAGGGCTTTTCTTTTATTGCAATAGGAAGACCGGAGGCTGCTGGTTGCTATTGCAAGATCAATACTTATCTCAAGGAAGTAATCTCTTCAGTTTCAGACAATTTTGATTACATAGTAATAGACGGAGAGGCCGGTATCGAGCAGATTAACCGTCGCGTTATGGAGAAGGTGACACACCTTATCCTTATCACAGATTCTAGTAAGAAGGGCTGCGATGTAGTTAAGACAATCAAGAATGTGGCTGACAATCTTGTTATGTACGACCAAATCGGAGTAGTTGTTAATCGTGTCTCATCAGAGGAAGTTTTGGAATATATGGATTTGGGTGATATTCCACTTCTTGGCTGGATACCAGCAGATGCCAACCTTACCGAATGCGACCTTAAGGGAAAATCGGTGCTAGGTATTTCAGGGGAATCACCTATCGTGGTTGAATTGCGCCGTGCATTACATAAGCTAGGAATAATATAAAGTGTACAATATTTATGTGAGCAGGTAACTATCAAGCTCTTGGTGTTACTCAAGGAGCCAATCTCGCGACGGAGTAATACCAAGGCTTGAGAGTGTGACCTGCGGACTATAGGGAGAAAATATATGAAGGATTTAAAGCATCTTATATATTTTGAGAACTTGCTTATGGATGCTGATAATGACCTAGTGCGCGAGGCTCAGGCTGAGGGTCGTGTATGCGTAGGTAGTGTGTGTTATCAGATACCAGAGGTTCTCATGAATCTAGGTAATTGCTTTACCGTTAGACTTCGCGCGCCAAGAACTGGTTCTATGGAGATGGGAACTTACTATCTGACCAGTTTCTTGTGCGAGTATTCAAGAGCATTGCTTGAGCGTGCAATTGAAGGGGGATATCAGTTTTTGGATTGCCTCATCGCGCCAGATGGTTGCACCATGATCAACAGATGTGTTGAGAATATGGAGCTTCTTAAGATGAATGAAAAGGAGCACTTTTTCTACAAGTATCTAGAGGTTCCAATGAAGGCTGATGATAATGGATTAAACCTCTATGTAGGTCAGTGCCGCTCAAAGATTTTGGAGCCACTTCATGAAAAGTTCGGAGTGGATATTTCCGATGAGGCACTTCGTAAATCTGTAGAAAATCACAACAAGATTTGCCGAATCATTACCGAGCTGGGCAACTTTAGAAAAGAGGAAAAGCCACGTATCACAGGATACGAATTCCATATCATCACAATGTGCACCTATGTGTGCCCACAGGATTTGCTCCTTGAAAAGCTTGAGGAAACACTCGAAGAAGTAAAGAATCGTGTGCCAGATGAAAAATGGCCATATCGCGCCAGAGTAGCGGTTGTTGGTTCAGAGGTAGACGATATCGATATGATTAAGCTCATCGAGGAATCAGGGGCATATGTATGCGCAGATAGATTCTGCTTTGGTTCATTGCCGGGGCGTGAGGAAATCATTCTCAATGATGAGGAAGATGTGCTTACACAAATTTGCCGTCATTACATGATGAGCTGCATGTGCCCACGTCACATGGATACTCCAAAGATGAATCGACGCCGTGAATACGTTGATGAAATTGCAAGGGAGTACAAGGCTGACGGAATCATCTATGAGCAGATGAAATTCTGTGATCCATGGGCTTATGAACGAATGGTAGGAAGCCATGTTCTTCGTGATGAATATGGTTATCCAGTGCTTACAATCGATAGACCATATGCGGTGGGTTCATCGGGACAGATTCGTACCCGTGTCCAGGCCTTCGTGGAAAGTATCGAAATCAAAAAGATACAAGGAGGTAAACGCTAATGGGAAAAGCAGTAGGCAGCTCAAAATTAGGTGAGCTTTATAGCGGTGATAAAAAGGTTTTTAAACACCGCGAGTGGAGAGGAATCAGGGATACCTGGTACGACTACACCAGATGGCTTGGAATCATAGCCATGCTTGGAAAGTTTATGCTCCACCCAAAGAATGTAAAGGGATTTTTCAGATATCGTTGGATGCTCAACTATTTGGCAGTTCCAATGATGATAGATAAGCATTCCATGGGACTTCGTGGAACTCAGCTTCGTATTTGCCGTGAGGAATACGATTTAGTTGCATCGGACGTTGCAAAGCTTTTGACAAAGATTTTTTCAATGGATAGAAACCTTGGGGCAAGCCCAGAAAAGTCAAAGCATGTAGTTCTTATGGATGAAAACGAAATGACTAACATCATGTGCGGCTTCCCAAATCTTGAGGGACTCAGTTGGGAGACAGCAAGCTGTTATGTATGCGTTCTTCTTCAAGGAGATGCCATGACACATTATTTGGATGTTGTTCAGGAATGTGGTATGCCAGGTGATGTTTGTCCTATGCCTGCATCTGAGGCTGGCATTTGTATTGATGGGGATATGCCTGTTTTTGGTAAGTGTGCAGTTCAATGTAACACTACTTGTGATGGTTCGCTTATGGGAAATGGTGTTATTTCAAGAGCGCTAGAGCGAAATGGCATTCCAGTTCATCAGCTTGCTACACCACTTCGTCACACAGAGCCTGGTGTTCAGGAGTATGCAGCTCAGGAGGTTAGAAACGCCATCGCCTTCATCGAAGAGCAGACAGGTGAAAAGTTCGATTGGGATTATTACTTTGAATGCGCTAAGCGAATCAACATAGGTGCCCGCGAATGTACTGAGTGGCTTGAAATCACAAAGACAGATTATCCGCAGGTTATCGGAAACAACATCCTGCTTTATCGCGAGACTGAGTATATGGCCATCGCTGGAAAGGTTCCAGCATTTGCCAAGCTTGATAAAAAGATTACCAAGATGGCAACAGAGGCATACCAGAAAAAGACAATGCTTGCTAAAGAGTATCGTCATCGTGCTGTTATCTGGGGCGTTCAATCTCAGTTCTATACAGACTTTGTGGCATGGCTTTTGAACTGTTGGGGAATTCTTCCAATGTTCGACATGCTCACCATGGTATCCCTTGATCCTATTTCAGAGGACGACAAGGAACAGGCCATCTACGATATGGCACATCAGTATGAAAACATGATTATGAGAAATCGTACTCATGGTGGCTATGAGGTGCTTCTTGATGACCTTTGGAGATACTGTGAGGAATTCCGCGCTGATATGGTTATCCTTTGGGAACACATAGCATGCAAGGCACTTGATGGTATGCATGGTATGTTCGAAGAGCAGGCGAGAGAACACGGTATCAAATTGGTTTGGGTGAACCATGACCTCTATGACCCACGTGTCATCCCTCGAAAGAACCTTCGCCAGGACGTAAACCGTTACATGCGCTCAGTCCTTCGCGAGGAGCCCCTGGACCCATCGCTAGAGGATTATGACGATACGAATTTATGGTAAAAGGAAATGATTTTGCAAACTTGATTTGTAAAATCGTTTCCCACGACGCAGCCTTGCGAAGCAATTATAATGGCTGCGTCTTCCCGAAAGGAGAAAAAATATATGAAATATTTTGGTGGATGTGACTCAGGTAGTACTTATACTAAATGCGTCATTATTGATGAGACAGGTAAAATGGTGGCGGACGTCACCTTAAAGAGTAGGATAAATGCTGTGCTATCTTGTCAGGATGCCCTTGATCAGGCAGTGGCACAGGTGCCAGATTTAAATAGTGCAGAGGATTTGACTTATCTTGTAGGTACAGGATATGGCCGTAACAAGGTTCCTTTTGCTGATGAGAATATCTCAGAAATTAGCTGCCATGCCATGGGTGTCCATGTGGCTGACCCAACAGTAAAGGCTATTATCGATATTGGTGGTCAGGACGTAAAGGGAATTGCAGTTGATACTGATGGTACAGTTCTTAATTTTGCAATGAATGATAAGTGTGCAGCAGGAACAGGTCGTTTCTTTGAGGCCATGGCTAGAGCATTTGAGATGGATTTGGATGAGTTCTCAAATCTTTCTCTCAAGGCAAAAAATGTTATTCCAATTACAGCGCAGTGTACCGTATTTGCGGAGTCAGAGGTAATCTCTCTTGTTGGAGAGGGAAAGCCAATGGATGAAATTGCAGCAGGTATCGAGCTTTCGGTTGCAAAGAGATGCTTTGTAATGTCTAAGAAGGCTGGTGCCACAGATAAGATTACACTTACAGGTGGATGCGCAAAGAATGCAGGACTTAAGGCTGCCATCGAGCAGGTTCTTAAGCTGAAGGTTATCGACCTTCCAATTGACCCACAGCTCATGGGTGCACTTGGTGCAGCAGAGTTTGCTCGCAAGAAAGGAAATAGATAATGTTGAAAGTTTTAGGAATTATCGCAATAGTGTTGATATGCCTTTGGATTTTATCCATGATTGTTTATTTCTTTAATCTGGATATGAAGCTCACAAGCGCATTACAGCCACTGCTTGCAAAGCATTACGATAAGATTAAGAGAGATAGAAAGATTTAATGAAACTATATGATGAAAGCATTAAAGAGCTGCTTGCTGGATTAGATATTTCTAAGGCCAAGAGTCTTGATATCGTAAATGCGAATTGGACTGATGTGGGAGACCATAATCTAATTCTTAGAGCTGATATGGCTTATGAATTGGGAGGAGGTACTAATCCTGCAGTATCAGCTATGGCTGTTACCTGCAATGACGAATTCGTAAATGCGGATGAAGTTATTTTGATTGGTCCAGATTTAAATGAAATCAAAAACGACACGCCATACGCAAGAATAGCTATTGTGAAGGTGGCTGAGGAAAGCCTTGGGGATGGCAATGCACTTTATAATGCAATTAGAAAAATAGAATACGTTAGGTATCACATTAATCCAAAGGGATACATGACCCGCATCTCTGCATCAAACAACAGAGAGCCGGTACGAGTTGGCAAGGAAGCTCTTAATGAGGGATTAGATTTCGCCAAGGTTGGAAAGCTGTTCCTTGATACCTACCATGAAAACAAAAATATTGAAGCTGTAAAGCTCATATTTATAACTGACTCAGCTTTTGACTACAGGTCATTAGCTGAGCAGGCAAAGCATCTTGAAGATATCACTGGCGCAATAGACCATATCTTCAAGAATGTAATGATGGACTGCGGAAGCTGTTCATTGCAGAAGGTCTGTGATGAAGTGGAGGGCTTACGCGAACTCCATTTCTCAGTTCATTAAATAATTAAATGAGGCAGTAGATAACAAGCTCTTAGGTTTCTGAATGAGACATGTAGTCGAATGAAGAAACACTAAGGCTTGTAAGCGTAACTGCCGGATTATAGTTAAGAAAGGGAGTATAGGATATGCCAGAAATGAGCAAAGCAATCATGCCACCACATATGCATGATAAAGAGCCAAGCAAGAAGATTATAGAGCTTGGAAGAAAAATAACAGATGTAATGCCACACAAGATGTTTGGCGTTAAGGTAGAGGACCCAGAGTACTGGGGACTTGCAGAAATCGTAACAGAGGAGATGGCTGAGGTTGGCCTTACAATGAAGGTACGCCATCACTACACATTTGAGGATCTCTGCAAAATGAATCCTGAGAAGGCAAAGGATAAAGAGGCTTTCCAGAAGTTACTTGATGATATGTCATACATCGGACTTTTAGAGTACGATTATGGAAATCACTATGATCATAATGGACGTACAGCTCCACAGTCTGAGAGAAGATATGTGCTTCCTATCTTCGTTCCAGGCTCTGCAGAGCTTTTCAACATGGAAGAGTCAGTTCCAGGTGAGCGTTCAAACAATAGAATTAAGCAGCATCCAGCTGTAGCATCATTCTTCGAGAGAATGACATACATTCCACTTGATGGTTTGACACACCTCATCCCACCAGGAGGCGCTGGTGTAGGTATGCACGTTATCCCTGTGGAGAAGGCTATCGAGTTCGAAAACGAAAAGGTAGACCTTGAGCAGATTTCTTACTGGCTCAAGAAATATGAAGGACATATTGGTGTAGGCCAGTGCTCATGCCGTGTATCACGTGCTTGCCTTGAAGAAGGTTGCGGTGATGACGAGATGAACTGGTGTATCGGTCTTGGTGATTTCGCTGACTACTGCCGTGAGACAGGCAAGGGCCACGACATCACATACGAAGAGGCTATGCGCATCGTTGAGCGCGCTGAGACACTTGGCTTCGTTCACCAGATTACAAACATCGATGGCGAAAACAAGATTTTCGGTCTTTGCAACTGTAACGTAAATATTTGTAATGCACTTCGTACATCACAGCTCTTCAACACACCTAACATGTCACGTTCTGCCTACACAGCTCACGTAGAAGCAGAGAAGTGTGTAGCTTGTGGTAAGTGTGTTGAGTACTGCCCAGCAGGTGCTGTTAAGCTTGGCCAGAAGCTCTGCAAGAAGGATGGTAGTGAGGTTGAATATCCAAAGGTAGTTCTTCCAGACAGAGTTCACTGGGGCAAGGATAAATATGACGAGGATTATCGTGATAACAACCGTAAGAACTGTTACGACACAGGTACAGCTCCATGTAAGGTAGCATGTCCTGCCCACGTATCTGTTCAGGGTTATGTAAACATGGCAAAGAATGGCCGTTACGATGACGCTCTTGCACTCATCAAGAAGGATAACCCATTCCCAGCTATCTGCGGCCGCGTATGTAACAAGAGATGTGAGGCTGCTTGTACACGTGGCACTATCGATGCACCAGTTGCTATCGATGATATCAAGAAGTTTATTGCTGAGCGCGATCTTCATGCTGAGACAAGATATATTCCACCAATCGACATCCCTTCAAACCGTTTAACACAGTGGGATGACAAGATTGCAATCATCGGTTCAGGCCCTGCAGGTCTTTCATGTGCTTACTATCTTGCAACAAAGGGCTACAAGCCAACAGTATTCGAAAAGAACAGCCGTCCAGGTGGTATGCTCACATGGGGTATTCCAACATGGAAGCTTGAGAAGGATGTTGTTGAGGCTGAAATCGATGTTATCCGTCAGCTTGGTGTAGAGATTAAATGCAATGTTGAGGTTGGTAAGGATATCACACTTGATGAGTTACGTGCTCAGGGCTACAAGGCATTCTATGTAGCAATTGGATGCCAGGGCGGCAAGATTCCACCAATTCCTGGAACAGACGCAAAGGATGGTATTGATATTGCTGTTACATTCCTTCACAAGGCACTTGAAGATCAGACACAGAAGATGGATGGTAACGTAGTTGTTGTCGGTGGTGGTAACGTAGCTATCGACTGCGTACGTACAGCTGCTAGATTTGGCGCTGGCAACCCACAGATGTTCTGTCTTGAGTCTAGAGACGAGATGCCAGCAAACAACTCAGAAATTACAGAGACACTTGAAGAAGACATCGCAATCAACAATGGTTGGGGTCCAAAGGAAGTTCTCAAGGATGCTGATGGCAATGTATCTGGTATCGTATTCAAGAAGTGTACATCTGTATTTGATGCTGACCACAAGTTCAATCCTCAGTACGATGAAAATGACACAATGACAGTAGAGTGCAAGCACATCATCTTTGCTATTGGTCAGGGTATCGAGTGGGGCGGACTCCTTGGTGATGGAAAAGAAAAGGTAGAATTCTGGCACGGTAATTATCCAGTAGCGGACAAACTTACATACCAGACAGCACAGCCAGACATTTTTGTTGGTGGTGATGTATATTCTGGTCCTAAGTTTGCTATCGACGCTATCGAAGCTGGTAAGTGTGCAGCAGATTCTCTACACAGATTTGTACAGCCAGGCTGCTCTATGACAATCGGTAAGAATCGTAGAGACTTTATTGAGCTTGACAAAGACAATATTCTTGTGGAAGAATATGACACAGCGGGCAGAAATGAGCCAGCTATAGATACAAGCATTGATATGAAGCATTCATTCCGTGATGCTCACCTTACACTTACAGAAGAGCAGGTAAAGGCTGAGGCTAGCCGCTGCTTAAAGTGTGGTGCATCAGTTGTTGATGAGAATAAGTGTATCGGATGTGGTGTTTGCACAACTAAGTGTGCCTTCGACGCTATCACCCTTCACAGAACTCATCCAGAGTGCACACATATGGTTAAGTCTGAGGATAAGTTCAAGCATATCGGTGCTTATGCAGTAAAACGTGCGGCTAAGATTGCATTCTCGCGTAAGACTGACGCGGAGAAGGCTGCAGAAAAGGCCCACAAGGAGTATAAGAAGGGTAATAAGTAATTATGCATGAATTAGGTATTGTGTTTCATGTGGCGAAACAGGTAGAAGAGGTAGCTCAGGAGAATAATGCAGATCACATCAGCGAAGTAGTTCTTTCGATTGGTGAGGTATCTACAGTTATTCCAGACTATCTTATTGATTGCTGGGCTTGGAATGCTAAAAAGTATCCAAGACTTGATGGCAGCAAGCTTACTTGCGAAACTATTAAGGCAGTGACATTCTGCGAGGATTGTAAACAAGAGTACGAGACAGTTGCTTATGGAAAGACATGTCCACATTGTGGCAGTGGCAACACTTATCTTGTTACAGGAAACGAGGTTATATTAAAAGAAGTTATAGCTGACTAAGAAAAAAGAACCTTCGGGGTGGCTGAAGCCCCAAGGTTCTTTTCTTTTGCACATCAACCGACATGCATTTGAAGGGAGAAAATATATGAACGGTCCGAATGACCAAGTAATTAACTAATTAAAAGAAGCAACATAGGTTGCAAATTAAGTTTAAGAAAGCCATGCTAATACACCATCTGGCTACACCGGAATATGGTCTGTAGTAGCCGTAGCTGGCACTTCTGTTTTCATACCAACCTCTGCTGAAGTTGATGCTTTGCTCAAACTGTCTATATCTAAAGTTGCTTGGCTCTAGTGCGATGGCTCTGGAAATGTATTCTCTAGCATCGTTTAGATTGCCAAGTCCCTGAGATGCAACTGATGCGAAGAAATACCACTGCCCATTTCGGCCACTGTCAGGAATGCTGTAAAGCACATTCATTGCGGCGGCAAACTGTCTGGCGTTGATATAGTTGGCAGCTGCCTGCATCTCTACTGAGCCAGCGCCCTGACTACCGTAGGAGTCATATCCGTAAGAGTAGTTGTTAGAGTAGCTTCCATTTTGTCTTTCATCCATTATCTGGTTGTAAGCTGCCTGAATCTCTTTGAATTTTTCTTCTGCCTGTGCCTTGTTAGGATTATTGATATTGGCATCAGGATGATATTTTCTACTGAGATTTCTGTATGCTTTTTTTATTTCCTCATCTGAGGCGCCTCTTTCGACACCCAAAACGCTGTAAGGATTGAGCATTTATGGTTTCTCCTTTGGAGTGTTTTTCTTTATCTGCAGGTACTCGTATTTGGTCCATACACCTGTGTAGATAATGTTTCTAAGAATATCTGCATTCTCCACTATTGGCAATCGTTCAAAGGATTTTGCGCATTCTGCCATGAGGGATGTGAGATTGATTCTCACGAAGGTTTCGAATTCCTTTGGCGACTCCTTCTTCATAAATGAAAGAGGGTTGTAGTTGCCATTTTTTTCATCCTTCTTTAAATCCTCGTAGGCATCAATGATATAAATGAACTTGCCCATATGAAAGCCCATACAGTGAAGGGTACAACTCCAATCGTCATCCTTCCAATTCATAAGCGTACCAAGCATTTCGCCGGTATAGCTGGAAACCTTATCAATGTTGGTTTCGCGGGCTTTTTCAGCAGCTGAAAGCTGCGCTATATATTTTTCAACAGCAGCAGTCTGCTTTGGATATTTATCCTTTATGCGATTGTAGTCCTTGTTTAGACTATCAGCTGCTAGCTTTGAAATCTTGGAATTGTCATCTTTATAATTATCCATAAGACTGTGATATGAGAGAATAATGTCCATATCTGCAGCATATCTTATGGCGTCGCTGTTATAGAAATCTCTGACCTTGAATGGATGAATTATGCAACGATGTGTGTCCTGACTGAGATCAGGCTCGTACAGACTTTGCAGAAGTATAGCTAAAAAGCAAAGGTCGTAGTTGAGCAAGAGTTGGCCCTTGAAACCGGCCTCTTTGCCAAGCTGATGACACAATCCACAGTAGAATTGTTGATATATTTTTTTGTCATCCTCTGAAAGCTGCTTTATATCAGCATTTATATATCCAAACAAAATCGATACCTTATCTATACCCTTTTAATAAATTGAGTGTGACACTTACTACATGTTACTTGTATTTTGCCTCTGCCTCTTGGAGCACGAAGTTTTTGCTTGCAGTTTGGGCATTTGAAAATTGCATATACCTTACGCTGCTCATAGTTTGCCTTTGTGCGAGAGAAGAATGTTTTTGCTTTATAAGGAAAGCCGGAAAACTTTCTTCTTATTCCTGCTGTCTTTTCAAGGAACTTTTGATTCTCGTAATAACGCTTTTGATAGTTCTTTGAAAGCATGCGCCAAACACTGTATACGAGGCAGGCCATTGCAATCAGATAGAAAATATTAGAACCTGTAATCATTGTGAGAAGCATAAGTATGAGAGCAACCCATGTGACTGTTCTGCCAAGTGCATCTACACCTGTTCTACCTGAGAAAAATTGTGCCATTTTATATCTGAAATCGTTCATTGTGGCCTCCTCATATCGGATGTAAATCCGTTGTTGTTTAGTTGCACTTTAACTGTTAAAATAGGGTTCGTCAACAGTTTGGAAAAGTATTTAATAAAAGTTTAAGATTTGATTTAGAATACTTGAAATAATATAATGGTTAGTGTAAACTAACTATAGTTTAATAAGTTGCACTGAGGTAAGTTTTATGATAAGGTTTATGTGAAGTGGATTGTGTGCAACTGAAATTTTATTTCAAAATCCATTTAGTTTAGGAGGAGTTGTTTTGAGAACTTTTGTTAACGAATCAGCAGAAAATTATCTTGAGACTATACTTATGCTCAGCAAGAAATTACCAGTTGTTCGCTCGGTAGATGTTGCTAATGAATTGAACTTCAAAAAATCATCAGTCAGCATTGCTATGAAGAATCTTCGTGAAAAGAACCACATCACAGTTACAGATGCTGGTTACATATACCTCACAGATGAAGGCAAGGCTATTGCAGAGATGATTCTTGAACGCCACGAGTTCTTTACAGATGTTCTTGTAAAGCTTGGCGTAGACGAAGAAATTGCATCAGAGGACGCATGCAGAATTGAGCATGTTCTCAGCAAAGAGAGCTTCAAGGCAATCAAGGATTACGCAGAAAAAAATATTTTAAAATAATACTCCAGCCCTAAAATAGGGCTGGGTTTTTCTTAGTTTTATAGAAGGGGTATCAAAATGGACGTTATGGATACAGAACAGCGTGACATTATCATTCAGCAGCTTAGAGAATCAGGCTGTCGAATCACAAAGCAGCGTTTGACAATTTTGGACATCATTTTAAATGGTGATCCATCATGTGTTAAGGAAATATATAGGGAAGCCGTTAAAAAGGATAAAAATATTGGTAGCGCCACTGTTTATCGTATGGTAAATACCCTTGAAGAAATCGGCGTAATCAACCGCAAAAATATGTATCAGGTTGATTGCAGTAACTGCGGGCATCTTTGTGAGGATGCAGATTGCGATGAATCATGTCCAGGTGGTAGCTGTCCAGTATGCGAAACCAATGTTGTAGTTACATTGGATGATGATTCAAAAATAGTTATAGGAAGAGAAGAATTACAAGAATTAATCTATGAGGGACTCAAGGCTAAGGGCCGTATCGGTGACCAGAAAATTTCTCGTTTAGCCATGTAGTTGATACCCTCAAATAGTTGAATTTATAGTTATTCTGATGTATTATTAAAAGGCTGTCAGTGTACTGACGGCCTTTAGTTATGTCAAATTTAGAAGAGGAGATACACAATGACTCAGTCACGTACACACAACTGTAACGAGCTTCGCCTTGCAGATGCAGGAAAAGAAGTTACTTTAGTTGGTTGGTTTGAAAACATTAGAAAGGTTTCGAAGAATCTTGGTTTCCTTATTCTTCGTGATTTTTACGGCACTACACAGGTAGTAGTAGAGACAGAAGACATGATGGCTATCATCGATTCTGTAAACAAGGAGTCTACAATCTCTGTAACAGGTACTGTTCGTGAGCGTTCTTCAAAGAACACAGAGCTCCCTACTGGCGAGATTGAGGTTGTTCCTACAGATATAAAAGTTCTTGGTAAGTGTGACCACAATGAGCTTCCATTCGAGATTAACCGTTCAAAGGAAGCTGATGAAAATACACGTCTTAAGTATCGTTATCTTGATCTTCGTAACCCAGAGGTTAAGAGTAAGATTATTCTTCGTAGCAAAATCGTTGCAGAGCTTCGTAGCGCAATGATCGCTCACGATTTCTTGGAGATTACAACTCCAATCCTTACATGCTCATCACCTGAGGGAGCACGTGATTACCTTGTTCCAGCACGTAATCACCCTGGCAAGTTCTATGCACTTCCACAGGCACCACAGCAGTTTAAGCAGATCCTTATGGCATCTGGTTTCGATAGATATTTCCAGATTGCACCATGCTTCCGTGATGAGGATGCTCGTGCAGACCGTTCTCCAGGAGAGTTCTACCAGCTCGATATGGAGATGGCATTTGCTTCTCAGGAAGACGTATTCGCAGTAGTAGAGGATGTACTTCCTCCAATCTTTGCTAAGTACGGTGTATACAAGAGCGCTTCAACAGCTCCATTCGTTCGTATCCCATACCTTGAGGCTATGGATAAGTACGGTTCAGATAAGCCAGATCTTCGTATCGACCTTGTTCTTCAGGATGCTACAGATGTTATGGCAGATTGTGGATTTGGTCCATTCGAGGGCAATGTTGTTAAGGCTATCGTTGTTGACAATCTTTCAGCTACACGTAAGCAGATTGATGCTATGATAGCTGAGGTAGAGGTTGCTACAGCTCAGAAGACATACTGGTTCAAGCTCGATGAAAACGGAGAGCTTGTTGGTGGTATCGCAAAGTTCCTTCAGGAGAGAAAGCAGGCTGTTATTGATAAGCTTGGTCTTAAGCCTGGTGATTTCGTTGGTCTTGCTGCAGGAAACCTTCTTACAGCTCAGAAGACAGCTGGTGTATTCAGAAAGCTTCTCGGCGCAGCTGCTGAGGGTCACATGAAGAAGGATACATACGAGTTCTGCTGGATTGTTGATTTCCCAATGTACGAAATCGGCGAGGAGTCAGGAGAGCTTGAGTTCTGCCACAACCCATTCTCAATGCCACAGGGTGGCAAGGAAGCTCTTCAGACACAGGAGCCACTTGATATCCTTGCATACCAGTACGATTTAGTATGTAACGGTGTAGAGCTTTCTTCAGGTGCTATCAGAAACCATGATCCAGAAATCATGATTGAAGCATTCAAGCTTGTTGGTCTTGGTGAGGAAGATGTTAAGGCTAAGTTCCCTGCTATGTACAACGCATTTACTTATGGTGCACCACCACACGGAGGAATTGCTCCTGGTGTTGATCGTATGATTATGCTTATCGCTGGTGAGGAATCTATCCGTGAAATCATTCCATTCCCAATGAATAAGAATGCACAGGATATTATGATGGATGCACCTGCTACTGTAGATCAGAAGCAGCTTGACGATGTACACATCGCAATCGTAATGCCTAAAGAAGATTAATCTATACAATACAAAAGCCCCCAGTTACGGCTACAAGCCTATCGATTTCTCAATTCGACGGAATGTCTCATTTGAGAAATGATAGAGCTTGTGTCCTACTGGGGGCTTATTTATTCTGAGAATTATTTATTTTATTTATTACTGGATAGAATATTGTACAGATTATCACGCCAAATAGAGCTTGGATAAGGTTTGGTATGATGCCAGCCAGTGAGGCGATTACACCAGCTTGCAAATCCGTTCCGTTTGCTATTGCAAGCATAAAAATTTCAAATATAAAATAACCAAATACCATAACAAGTTCCCCGATTATTCCACTTACAATTAATTGGGGCAATTCTGTTTTTGTAGAAAACACCTTCCTTAGCAATTTAAAAACCAGATAGGCAGTCAAGGCTGTTAAAGCTTTTATAATAAAGGTGGCTGGTACATAAACAAAATAGCCTCCAATTAAATCTGATAATGCAGAGCCGATTCCGGCTGCAAGAGTTCCCCATATTGGTCCCAACAGAAGACCTGATAGCAATACGAATCCATCGCCTGGATGAATGTATCCCATGGTAGGCGTTGGGATTTTTATAATCATTGTACCCACACATGTAAGAGCAGCAAATAATGCGGCTGTTATTAAAGTGCGTGTACGCTCTGAAGTGTTTTCGGTTGTTTTTGTTGCTGTGTTACTCATGTTTGTCCTCCCATTATATTAATCCTGTGAAAAAGTACTTTCTCATTTGTTATGTTGGAGCTATAATATCACCAAACTGACATCACAAAAATACGCAAAAATAACTATTTTTTAGGGGACAGATATGAAAGTATACGAAAAGGTATGTGAATATTACATTAATCAAATGAAAGAGGGAGCCTTAAAACCTGGCGATAAAATGCCGTCTATAAGGACTTCAGAAAAGATTCTTGGTGTTAGTCGTACTTCTATTGAGACCGGGTTTTTACAGCTGGCCGCCGACGGATATATTTATTCTGTTGAAAAGGTGGGCTATTTTGTTTCTGATATGTTGGAAAACAATAATGCATTAGAGAAGCAAGATGAGCAGGTTGTAAAACCTGGTGCTAAGCTTTATGAATATGATTTAGCCACTATAGGAGAGGACAAAACCGTATCCTGCCTGAATCTATGGAGGAGATATATGAAATCTGCTCTAAGGCAGGAGGATAGACTTCTTTCCTATGCGGATAATCAAGGTGAGTACGATTTACGTCAGGAGATAGCTGCCTATGTCAGAAAGAATAGAAATATTATATGTAGCGCAGATGATGTTGTGATTGGAGCTGGCTTCCAAAACCTTTTACAGATTCTGATTCCTCTGATCCCTGGGGAAAAAACTATATCTTTTCCAACAAAGGATTTTATGGATGGAGCTATTCTGTTTAAAAGCGCAGGTTTCGCTGTCAATTTTAGAGATAAAGATAGTCATGTTATTTATGTAACCCCATCCTATATGACAAAATGGGGCGATGTAATGCCTATGAAACGACGTAGAGAGCTGGCGGAGCATGTAACAAAAAACAACCACCTACTTATAGAGGATGATTATCAAAATGAATTCGTTTATTCTAGCAAACCTACGCCTAGTCTTTATGCTATGACTGGTGGCGAGAATGTTGCTTTCTTAGGATCTTTTTCAAGAGTATTACTGCCTAGCGTAAGAATAAGTTTTTTGATTCTTCCTAAAAAAGCCAGAAAAGAATACTTACAGCTTAGAGGATTGTATAACCAGACGGCTTCTAAAGCTGAACAGATTGCATTGACTCAGTTTTTAAGAGACGGGCATCTGGATAGACATATTAAAAAGATAAAACGTCTATACGATGATAAAAGAAATCTAATGTATGAAGCACTCCAAAAACATTTCTCTGATAATGCAGAAATTATTATGGGGGAAAGTGGAATGGAATTGGCAGTGAAACTTAAAGGAGACAATATTCTTGCCCGAATAGAAGATTCACAAGTTGCAGTCAATATACTGGAAGCCTCTGAAAATGCTGCAACGATGTTGATTTCCTGCAGTAAAATTGAGTCTGAAAATATTTATAACGCTATCCAGAAATTAAATGATAGTTTACAAAAATAGTTTAGTGTGATAATGTACTAAAGTATAAGATAGTTTAGCGATTTATCACACTAAAGTGCGTTGAACATAATTTTAGGAGGCGGATTATATGAAGAAGAGATTATTGGCTACTATTATGACATTAACAATGGCTATGGGGTTTGTTGCATGTGGAGCGGACCAGACAAGCCAAACAGAGAATACATCTGATACAGCAGAAGCAACTGAATCAACTGAGTCAGCTGAAAGCGATGTAGCTTACATTCAGGAGAAGGGTAAGCTTATCGTTGGTATCACAGATTTTGCTCCTATGGATTACAAGGACGATAATGGTGATTGGATTGGCTTTGATGCTGATATGGCAAAGGCAGTAGCTGATAGTCTTGGCGTAGATGTAGAGTTTGTAGAAATCGATTGGGATAACAAAATCCTTGAGCTTGAGAACAAATCAATTGATGTTGTATGGAATGGTATGACACTTACTCCAGAGGTTACCAATGCTATGGAGACAACAAATGCATATTGCAATAACGCTCAGGTTATAGTTGTAAATGCTGACAAGGCTGATGCTGTAACATCTGTAGATGAAGCAAAGGAACTTAGCTTTGCTGTTGAGTCAGGTTCTGCAGGCGAGGCAGCTGCTACAGACAATGGCTTCGATTATGTAGCTGTAAAATCTCAGGCAGATGCAGTTATGGAAGTTGCTGCTGGCACATCTGATGCTTGCATCATCGATCTTCTTATGGCAGGTGCAATGGTTGGCGAGGGAACAAGCTATCCTGACCTTACACACACTGTAGAGCTTACAACAGAGGAATATGGCGTTGGTTGCAGAAAGGGTTCTGACTTAGCTGCATATATTAACGACCAGTTCAAGGCTCTCTATGCAGATGGCACAATGACAGAAATTGCTGAAACATACGGTGTACAGGATGCCGTTGTAGAGCAGTAATCGAAAATAATAAAAAGGATTATTAACAACATGTTTTCAACGGTTACAATATCGCTTTTAGAGGGGTTCTTCGGAACCCTAAAGCTTTTTTCACTAACTTTATTATTCTCTTTACCACTGGGGCTGATAATTAGCTTTGGTTCCATGAGCAGGACCTCTGTAGTGAGAATACCTATAAGATTTATCATATGGGTGGTTCGAGGTACTCCGCTTATGTTACAGCTGCTGATTATTTTTTACGGCCCTGGCATATTCTTTGGTGTAAATTTGTGGGGTTCAGGGGATTCAGGCAGATTCACAGCGGCGCTTGTTGCCTTTGTAATCAATTATGCATGCTATTTCAGTGAAATCTTCCGTGGAGGAATCCAATCTATTCCAAAGGGACAATATGAAGCTGCCGCGGTGCTTGGACTTACAAGACAGCAAACTTTCTTTAGAATCATTCTTCTTCAGGTAGTAAAGAGAATTGTTCCACCTATCTCAAACGAAGTTATCACCCTTGTAAAGGATACATCTCTTGCCAGAGTTATCGCATTTTATGAAATTATTTGGGAAGGCGAGAGATTTATAAAGAGTGCGGGAATCATTTGGCCACTTTTCTACACTGGCGTATTCTATTTGATATTCAGCGGATTGCTTACATTACTTTTTGGCTACATAGAGAAGAAATTAGACTACTTTAAATAATGGATGTGAACTATGGCGATATTAGAAGTTAAAGATATTAGAAAAAGCTTTGATAGAGAAGAAATCCTAAAGGGCATTAGCTTTGATATGGAAAAGGGGCAGACCCTTTCTATTCTTGGAAGCTCTGGAAGTGGTAAGACAACCTTACTTAGATGCTTAAACTTCCTTGAAACTCCAGATTCAGGAACAATTACTGTTAATGGAAATCTTCTTTTTGATGGCAACAATAAACCAGGAAAAAATGAGAATTTAAGAGAAAAGAGATTGCACTTCGGAATGGTATTCCAGCAGTTCAATCTGTTCCCTCAGTATACAGCGCTGGAAAATGTTATTTTGGCTCCAAAGCTTGAAAACAATGGCAAAAGTCAGGCTGAAATTTTGGAAGAGGGAAAAATTCTTTTGAATAAAATGGGACTTTCGGATAGAATGGATAACTATCCGCACCAGTTATCTGGCGGTCAGCAGCAACGAGTGGCAATAGCACGTGCCCTTGCACTCAAACCTGACATCCTTTGCTTTGACGAACCTACATCAGCTCTTGACCCAGAGCTTACAGGGGAAGTACTAAAGGTTATCAGAGAGCTTGCAGACAATCACACAACCATGATTATCGTTACGCACGAAATCGGGTTTGCCAGAGAAGTATCAGATGAAATTATTTTCATGGATGGCGGAGTGATAGCTGAGCAGGGTACACCGGCTCAGGTTATCGACAATCCAGGGGAGGAAAGAACTAGACAGTTCTTATCAAATTATCTTAAGTAGAGGAGAATAAAATGGCAACACTAGGAATAGTTATTGCAATTGTAGTGTACCTTGCGGCATTGCTTATTATGGGTGCCACTTTTGCAAAGGACAATCAGACTATTGGCGATTATTATTTAGGTGGTAGAAAGCTTGGACCTTTTGTTACAGCAATGAGTGCTGAAGCATCAGATATGTCCTCATGGCTTTTGATGGGTCTTCCTGGAATCGCTTATGCGTCAGGTATTTGTGATGTGTTCTGGACAGCGCTTGGCCTTGGAATTGGAACATATGTTAACTGGTTAATTGTTGCAAAAAGACTTCGCAAATATTCTGAGAAAAACAATTCGGTTACAATACCGGATTTCTTTGAACACAGATTCAGAGATAAAAGCCACATCTTAATGGTGGCATCATCACTTATCATTGTAGTATTCTTTGTACCTTATGTAGGTTCGGGATTTGCTGCATGCGGCAAGCTTTTCTCATCATTGTTTGGGCTTGATTACACAATCGCAATGCTTGTATCAGCGGCAGTAATTATTGGATACACAGCTACTGGTGGATTTACAGCAGCATCAGTTACAGACTTTATTCAGTCAATCATTATGACAATAGCTCTTATTGCAGTTGTTTGTTTTGGTTTATCAACTGTAGGAGGAGTGGCTACTGTTCAGGATTATTCATTATCATTGGATGGTTACATCAGCCTTCTTGCTACACATGATTTTGAAGCAAGCAGCCGTGTGTCTTATGGTGGATTGATTACAATCATTTCTACTATGGCATGGGGATTGGGATATTTTGGAATGCCACATATCCTTCTTAGATTTATGGCGATCGAAGATCCAGAAAAGATTAAGCTTAGCCGTCGAATTTCTACTGTTTGGGTATTCATCGCAATGGGTGTAGCAATCTTTATTGGTGTTATGACTAGAACAATGGTGCACGCAGGTGCCCTTCCAGAGCTTGAAGATTCAGAGAGAGCGATTGTTATCATTGCACAGACATTAGCTGAGCATGGATTTTTAGCATCACTTTTAGCAGGTGTTATCTTAGCAGGAATTTTGGCATGTACAATGTCTACCTGTGATTCACAGATGCTTGCAGCATCTTCATCAGTTTCAGAAAACATTTTGCATGAGACTTTTGGAATCGAACTTTCCGAGCACATGCAGATGGTAATGGCTAGAGTAGTACTTATCATCATTGCAGCCATCGGCGTTGTAATTGCTAGAGACCCTAACAGCTCTGTATTTGGAATTGTTTCATTTGCATGGGCAGGATTTGGTGCAGCCTTTGGACCAATAATGCTTTTAGCATTGTTTTGGAAGAGAGCAAATAGATATGGCGCCATCGCAGGAATGATTGGCGGTGGAGTAATGATATTTGTTTGGAAGTTCCTTATCAAACCACTTGGCGGTGTATTCGGAATTTACGAATTGCTTCCAGGCTTCATTGTAGCCCTTGTGCTTTGCGTAGTTGTAAGCTTGCTTACACCAGCTCCAGAACAGGAAATCGTGGATGAGTTCAATTCCGTATCGTAATGCACGACTAAATACGAAGTAGAAAATCATACAGAAACTAAGAAAGCCCCTAGTAGGCATCAAGCTCTGATAATTCTAAAGCGAGGCATGTCGCCGAGCGTAGAATTCATCAGGCTTGTAGCCGTAACTGGGGGCTTTTGTAATACTTTAATTAGCCTTCAACTGAATAGTTAGGTGCTTCTTTTGTGATGTGAATATCATGTGGATGAGATTCCTTAAGTGAAGCAGCAGAAATCTTAACGAATTTTCCACGCTCCTGAAGCTCTGGGATAGTAGGGCAACCACAGTAACCCATACCTGAACGGATACCACCGATGAGCTGGAAGATAACGTCTTCAAGGCTTCCCTTGTAAGCAACACGTCCTTCAACTCCTTCAGGAACAAGCTTCTTTGCACCTTCCTGGAAGTAACGATCCTTTGAACCGTTTTCCATAGCTGCAAGAGAACCCATACCACGGTATACCTTGTACTTACGACCCTGGAAGAGCTCGAATGAACCAGGAGCTTCATCACATCCTGCAAACATTGAACCCATCATACATACTGAACCACCAGCTGCAAGAGCCTTTGTCATATCACCTGAGTACTTGATACCACCATCAGCGATAAGTGGAATGCCGTATTCCTTAGCAACTTCGTAGCATTCCATGATTGCAGAAATCTGTGGAACACCAATACCTGCAACAACACGTGTTGTACAGATAGAACCAGGTCCAATACCAACCTTAACAGCATCTGCACCAGCCTCAATAAGAGCGCGAGTAGCATCGCCAGTAGCAATATTTCCTGCGATAACCTGAAGATCAGGATAAGCAGCCTTAACTTTCTTTACAGCATCGATAATATTCTTTGAGTGACCGTGAGCTGAATCCATAACGATAACGTCAACCTGAGCGTTAACTAAGGCTTCAACACGTTCCATCATATTTCCAGTGATTCCAACACCAGCACCACAGAGAAGACGACCCTGGTCATCCTTTGCAGCGTTTGGATATTTAATCTGCTTCTCAATATCTTTAATTGTGATAAGTCCCTTGAGTTTGAAGTTTTCGTCTACGATAGGAAGCTTTTCTTTACGAGACTTTGCAAGAATTTCCTTTGCCTCTTCTAAAGAGATACCTTCCTTTGCAGTGATAAGACCTTCTGAGGTCATTGATTCGCTAATTTTTTTAGAAAAGTCAGTTTCGAATTTAAGGTCACGATTGGTGATGATACCGATAAGTGTGCCGTCTTCCTTTGTGATAGGTACACCGGAGATTCTGAACTTACCCATAAGTTCGTTTGCTTCAGCAAGTGTGTTGTCTGGTCCTAAGAAGAATGGGTCAGTGATAACGCCGTTCTCAGAACGCTTAACTCTGTCTACTTCTTCAGCCTGAGCTTCGATAGACATATTCTTATGGATGATACCGATACCACCCTGACGTGCCATAGCGATTGCCATGCGGGATTCTGTAACAGTATCCATAGCAGCACTCATCATAGGAATGTTGAGTTTAATTTTTTTAGTTAAGTTAGTGTGAAGATCAATAAGATTTGGAGTTACTTCCGAATACTGAGGAACCAGTAAGACGTCGTCGAAAGTAATGCCATCACCAATAATCGATGCCATAAAACAACCTCTCTTTCTTTAATGAACATAAATTTTTTAAAATTATATTTAACAAAGTTCCGTTAGTCAATAAAATTATTTGAATAAATATGCTGATTTTTTGCTATTGGAAGAAAGTTTTTTTGACATGTAACTCTATGAAAGACAAATGTCCGCCTGTGAGGATAAAAACAAAAAGATTTTACAATTTTGTACTCTAAAATAAACAGAAATGATACCTTGTTCTGTTGAAAAAATTTTTCATTAGTTCTATCATAAAATTACGACATTGTGGGGTTGGGGCCGGTGTTATTTTCTCCAATCCTAGTAACTATAAAATGTCCTATATAATAAGGAGGATTTAAAAATGCCAAGAGCAAAACAGTCTATGGATGGTAACCAGGCTGCAGCACACGTTGCTTATGCGTTTACAGACGTCGCTGCTATTTACCCTATCACACCATCCAGCCCAATGGCCGACTTTGTTGATCAGTGGTCAGCAGCAGGCCTTGAAAACATTTTTGGAAATCAAGTAAAGGTTGTAGAGATGGAGTCTGAGGCAGGTGCCGCAGGTGCCGTTCACGGTTCACTTGGTGCAGGTGCACTCACAACTACATTCACAGCTTCACAGGGTCTTCTTCTTATGATCCCTAATATGTACAAGATCGCTGCAGAGCAGCTTCCTTGTGTATTCGATGTATCAGCTCGTACAGTTGCTACACAGTCACTTAACATCTTTGGTGATCATTCCGATGTTTACGCTTGTCGTCAGACAGGTTTCGCTATGTTATGCGAGACAAATCCACAGGAAGTTATGGATCTTGCTCCAGTAGCTCACCTTGCAGCTATTGAGGGACATGTTCCAGTACTTAACTTCTTTGATGGTTTCCGTACATCACACGAAATCCAGAAGATCGAAAAGTGGGATTATGCAGATCTTAAAGAGATGGTTAACATGGATGCTATCAACGAGTTCAGAGCTCGCGCACTTAATCCAGAGCATCCTACAATGCGTGGTTCACACGAAAACGGTGACGTTTTCTTCCAGCATAGAGAAGCTTGCAACACAGCTTATGATAACTTCCCAGCAGTTGTTCAGAAGTACATGGACAAGGTTAATGCAAAGCTTGGTACAGATTACAAGCTTTTCAACTACTATGGTGCTGCTGACGCTGACAGAATCATCATCGCTATGGGTTCTATCAACGACGTTGCAGAAGAAGTTATCGATTACTTAAACGCACACGGAGAGAAGGTTGGTGTACTTAAGGTACGTCTTTACAGACCATGGTCTTCAGAGGCATTCCTTTCAGCACTTCCTAAGACAGTTAAGAAGATTGCTATCCTTGATAGAACAAAGGAGCCAGGTGCTCTTGCAGATCCACTTTACCTTGATGTTGCTACAACACTTCGTGAAGCAGGTCTTAACGACATTACAATTTGTGGTGGTAGATATGGTCTTGGATCAAAGGATACTCCACCTTCATCAGTATTCGCTGTATACAAGGAACTCGAGAAGGATGCTCCAAAGGCTAGATTTACAATCGGTATCGTAGATGATGTTACTAACCTTTCACTTCCAGAGGTTAAGCCAGCTCCTATTACATCAGCTCCTGGTACAAAGGAGTGCAAGTTCTGGGGTCTTGGTGGTGATGGTACTGTAGGTGCTAACAAGAACTCTACAAAGATCATCGGTGACCACACAGATAAGTACATCCAGGCATACTTCCAGTATGATTCAAAGAAGACTGGTGGTGTTACAATTTCTCACTTGAGATTTGGTGACAACCCAATCAAGTCTCCATACTATATCAACCAGGCTGACTTCGTTGCTTGCCACAACCCAGCATACGTTACACAGGGCATGAAGATGGTTCAGGACGTTAAGCCAGGCGGAGTATTCATGATTAACTGCCAGTGGTCAGATGAGGAGCTCGAGCAGCACCTTAACGCTGAGGCAAAGAAGTACATCGCTGACAACAACATCCAGCTTTACACAATCAACGCTATCGACAAGGCTATCGAAATCGGTATGGGTAAGCGTACAAACACAATCCTTCAGTCAGCTTTCTTCAAGCTTGCTGATGTAATGCCTATCGACCAGGCTGTTGAGTACATGAAGGCAGCTGCTAAGAAGTCATACGGCAAGAAGGGTGACGATGTTGTTCAGATGAACTACAACGCTATCGATGCTGGTGTTGACGCTGTACATAAGGTAAATGTTCCAGATTCATGGAAGAACCCTACTCCAGACGCTCCTAAGGCTGAGCTTGAGGGTCGTCCAGAGCTCGTTAAGATGGTTAAGAATCTCCTTGAGCCTATCTCTAAGATGGATGGTGATTCACTTCCAGTTTCTGCATTCGTTGGCAACCCTAACGGACAGTTCGAGCTTGGTGCTTCTGCATATGAGAAGCGTGGTACAGCAGTAACAGTTCCTACATGGGATGAGACAAAGTGTATCCAGTGTAACCAGTGTGCATTCGTATGTTCACATGCTACAATCCGTCCATTCCTTCTTACAGAGGACGAGGTTAAGGCAGCTCCAGCAAACATCAAGCTTGCTGATACAAAGCCAAAGGCTTCTGAGCTTAAGTACACAATGTCTGTATCTCCACTTGACTGTATGGGATGTGGTGAGTGTACAACTGTATGTCCAGTTGGTGCTATCACAATGGTTCCACAGGCAGAAGAAGCAGACGAGCAGCCAGTATTCAACTACTTAGTAGCTAATGTTGGACGTAAGGAAGCAGCAGGTTCTGACCTTACAGTTAAGGGCTCACAGTTCAACCAGCCACTCCTTGAGTTCTCAGGATCATGTGCAGGTTGTGCAGAGACTTCATACGCTAGACTTATTACACAGCTCTTTGGTGAGCATATGTATATTTCAAACGCTACAGGATGTTCTTCAATTTGGGGTGGTCCTGCAGCTACATCACCATTCACAGTAAACAAGGATTCTAAGAAGGGTCCAGCATGGTGTAACTCACTCTTCGAGGACAACGCTCAGCATGGTATGGGTATGGAAGTAGGACAGAAGTACCTCCGCGAGCGCGCTATCGAGTCTGCTAAGAAGGCAGCTGAGGCTGGTTCTGCAGAGCTTAAGGCAGCATTTGCTAAGTTCGAAGAGACAATCAACAGCACACGTGAGAACGGTGCAGCAACAGACGTACTCGTAGCTGAGCTCGAGAAGAACGGTTCTGAGGACGCTAAGGCAGCACTTGCTCTTAAGGATTACCTCGCTAAGAAGTCTGTATGGATCTTCGGTGGTGACGGTTGGGCATACGATATCGGATTCGGCGGTCTTGATCACGTACTTGCTTCTGGTGAGAACGTTAACGTTATGGTATTCGATACAGAGATGTACTCTAACACAGGTGGACAGGCTTCTAAGGCTTCTAACATCGGTGAAGTTTGCCAGTTCGCTGCATCAGGTAAGGAGATGTCTAAGAAGTCTCTTTCTGAGATCGCTATGTCATACGGCTATGTATATGTAGCACAGATCGCTCTTGGTGCTAACATGGCTCAGGCTGTTAAGGTCCTTGCTGAGGCAGAAGCTTACAACGGACCTTCACTTATCATCGGATATGCTCCATGTGAGCTTCACGGTGTTAAGGGTGGTATGAACCACTGCCAGGATGAGATGAAGAAGGCTGTAGAGGCTGGTTACTGGAACCTCTTCTCATTCAACCCAGACCTTAAGAAGGAAGGAAAGAATCCATTCACTCTTACTTCTAAGGAAGGTGACTACAGCAAGTATCAGGACTTCCTTGCAAACGAGACACGTTACTCTCGTCTTACAAAGGCATTCCCAGAGCGTGCTGAGAAGCTCTTCGCACTCAACGAGGAGACAGCTAAGGAGCGTTACGCTCACCTTAAGAAGTTAGTAGATCTTTACTCATAAGATTTAACTTTTTACCCCGCACATAAATGTGCGGGGTTTTTTGTTGCGTTCTTTAACGGTGTTTGATAAAATATAACTATATATTGTGTAGAGGTAGCACAGTAACTAACAAGCTATTGTTATACTCAAGCGAGACGTGTTGTCGAGCGGAGTATAATTATGCTTGTGAGTGTAACTGTGCGAGCCGTAGACTAGGATTTTTAGGGAGGGTTTTATGAAGTGTCCTTTTTGTGGTAGTAATGATACTAGCGTAATTGACTCAAGACCTGCAGATGACAACACATCAATCAGACGTAGACGTTCATGTCCAGAGTGTGGCAAGCGTTTTACAACATACGAAAAGGTAGAAACAATTCCTTTGATCGTTATTAAAAAGGATAATAACCGCGAGCCATACGACAGAACCAAGATTGAAAAAGGCGTACTTATTGCATGCCGTAAGCGTCCTGTTGCTGCAGCTCAGATTTCAAAAGTAGTAGACGAAATCGAAACAGAAATCTTTTCATTAGAAGAAAAAGAGATTCCTAGCACAAAAATCGGAGAGATTGTTATGGAACATCTTGAGACGGTTGATCCTGTTGCTTATGTGCGTTTCGCATCAGTTTACCGTGAGTTTAAGGATGTTGATACATTCATGGATGAGTTAAAGAGGGTATTAGATAAATAAACTCATTTTGTAGAAGGGGTTAAGTATTTGCTTATCTGGCCGATATAAGATATGTAAGCAAATATGGAGAGTTATTTTTAATGAACATTTCAGGAATTCGCCCATCGATTGGGTTTTATGATCAAAATTCCATAAGAATAAGGCCTGAACTTAGTTCAATGTCTGTTGAAGAAACTGTTACAGACATTCCCGAGGAGTCTTCATCAGCCTCAGTTACTGAAGAGGACATTGCAGCCGCTAGAAGCAATCAGACATTTGGTTCTTACGACTTTGCTACTCAGTACAAGCCAGGCACTGTATACGATATGAAGGGATCAGATAGCGATATCAAATCACTTGATGTTGAAAAGGCAGTCAGCGACATGGAAAAGGATTCAGCAATTCATCGATATCAGTATTTCGTAGCTAATAAAGCTACATCAACTTCAGAGACTACACCAGTCAGAGGAACGGAAAATTTCTCATTATAATAGCATTTTATGAGCACATCAATTGATGTGCTCTTTTTATTGTGCTAAAATCGAGCCTATGAGTAAAAGAAATTTATATCCAAAAGACTATATTAAAAGCACATACGATATCGACTTTGTTAAATTATACGAAGAAGGATATCGTGGAGTTATTTTTGATGTGGACAATACACTTGTTCCGCACAACGCGCCAGCGGATGATAGAGCAAAAGCTTTATTTAAGGAACTTCATGAAATAGGCTTTCAGGCGTTGCTTCTATCTAATAACAAAGAACCAAGAGTAAAGACCTTTAAAGAGGCAGTAGAATACTGTACTTACATTTATAAGGCAGGCAAGCCAGGCACAGCTGGCTATAAAAAGGCTATGGAGCAGATGGGCACAGATGTTACAAGCACAATCTTCGTAGGAGATCAGATTCTCACAGATGTGTGGGGCGCTAATCGTGCAGGCATTCGTTCAGTAATGGTTCAGCCAGTTAAAAAATGGCACGAAGAAATCCAGATTATCTTTAAAAGATTTTTGGAAGCCATCATTCTTATTGGTTATAAGATTTATAAATTATATGGAACAGACATAAATAAAGTACCTACTAAAAGTTCAAAAGGAGAATAAAAATGAAAATCGTAATTGCAAATGATCATGCAGCTGTAGATTTAAAAAAAGAGGTAAAGGAATATATTGAAAGCCTTGGACATGAGGTTATTAATATAGGAACAGATTCAAACGAAAGCTGTCATTATCCAGAGTACGGTGCAAAGGCCGCTCGCATGGTTGCTTCAGGAGAGGTTGACTTGGGAGTTCTTATCTGCGGTACAGGTGTTGGTATTTCACTTGCAGCCAACAAAATCAAAGGCATTCGTTGCGGCGTTTGTTCAGAGACTACAACAGCTCGTCTTATCCGTCAGCACAACAATGCAAACATGATTGCTTTTGGCGCTAGAATCGTTGGAAGCGAGCTTGCAAAGGATATCGTTAAAAGCTTCTTAGAGGCAGAATTCGAAGGCGGCGGAAGACATCAGACAAGAATTGATATGATAACAGCTATTGAAAATGAGGCTTAAGTCTGATATAATTTGTCAGTCTGCGTAGTATAACGTACATAAAAGACTTTATAGTCTACCTATATATATGTTAGAGGAGGAATATTAATAAATGAACGTACAGGTAGAAAATCTTGAAAAGAACATGGCAAAGCTCACTATCACAGTTGATGCAGCTGAGTTAGAAAAGGCTATTACAAAGGCATATAATAAGCAGAAAAACAGCATCTCTGTTCCTGGTTTCCGTAAGGGAAAGGTACCACAGAACATGGTTGAAAAGATGTATGGTGCAGAGATTTTCTATGAGGACGCTGCTAATATTATTATGCAGGATACATATCCACAGGCTTATGACGAGTCAAAGCTTGATATCGTATCTCAGCCAAAGATTGATATTACTCAGCTCGAAAAGGGCAAGGACTTCATCTACACAGCAGAAGTTGCTGTAAAGCCAGAAGTTAAGCTTGGTAAGTACAAGGGTGTATCTGTAACAAAGATCGATTCAAAGGTTACAGCTACAGAAGTTAACAACACAATTAAGGCAGAGCTTGAGAGAGCTGCTCGTACAGTTACAAAGACAGGCAAGGCTGCTAAGGGTGACACAGCTGTTATCGATTTCGAAGGCTTCATCGATGGTGTTGCATTCGAAGGTGGTAAGGGCGAGAATTATGACCTTGAGCTTGGTTCAGGTTCATTCATCCCTGGTTTCGAAGATCAGCTTATCGGCCACAAGGCTGGTGAGGATGTAGACGTTGAGGTTACATTCCCTGAGAACTATCAGGCAGAGGATCTTGCAGGTAAGCCAGCAGTATTTAAGTGCCACATCCACGAAGTAAAGGGTAAGGATATCCCTAAGCTTGATGACGAGTATGTAGCAGATACTACAGAGTTCGAAACAGTAGAAGAGTACAAGGCTTCTGTTAAGGAACGTCTTGAGAACAATAAGAAGGCAGAAGGCCGTCGTGCACAGGAAGACGAAGCTATCGCAAAGATCGTTGAGGATTCAGAGATGGAAATCCCTGATGCAATGCTTGACTATCAGGTAGAAAACATGATCAACGACTTCGCTAACAACATGGCACAGCAGGGTCTTTCACTTCAGCAGTACATGCAGTTCACAGGTATGACAATGGATTCATTCCGTGAGCAGGTTCGCCCAGATGCACTTTCACGTACACAGTCTTCACTTGTACTTGAGGCAATTGCAAAGGCAGAAAACATCGAAGTAGCTGATGCTGACGTTGATGCTAAGCTTGAGGAAATGTCTAAGCAGTACGGCATGGAGCTTGATCAGATCAAGAACCTTGTTGGCGAGTCTGAGAAGGAGTCTATGAAGAAGGATATTGCTATCGAAAAGGCAATCGAGCTTATCATGGACAACGTTAAGGAATCTGCTAGAAAGAAGGCTACAAAGAAGGCTGATGATGCTGAGGCAGATGCAGCTGAGGAGAAGCCAGCAAAGAAGACAACAGCTAAGAAGACTACTACAAAGAAGACAACAAAGAAGGCTGATGACGCAGAATAATTAGTGTCTGACATCTTATAAAAGTATTAAAATTTTGTAAAATCAAAGACATTAGATTTAAAAACATATATAATATCCTTGTGTTGAAAAACATCTAGGAAGTTAATACACTAGCCTGAGCATACGCTCGGGCTAGGTTTATATTCGAAGGAGGACAAAAATGGCTACAATTCCTTATGTCATTGAACAGAATTCTCGTGGAGAGCGTTCTTATGATATTTATTCACGTCTTTTAAAGGATCGTATCGTATTTTTAGGTGAGGAGGTCAACGAAACTACAGCATCTCTTACAGTTGCTCAGCTTCTTTTCCTTGAGTCAGAGGATCCTAGCAAGGATATTCATCTTTACATCAATAGCCCAGGCGGTAGCGTTACAGCTGGTATGGCTATTTACGACACAATGCAGTACATCAAGTGTGATGTATCTACAATCTGCATCGGTATGGCTGCTTCTATGGGCGCATTCCTTCTTGCAGGTGGACAGAAGGGCAAGCGTTTTGCACTTCCAAATTCAGAGGTTATGATTCACCAGCCACTTGGCGGAGCTAAAGGACAGGCTACTGAAATCGAAATCGCTGCAAAGAACATCTTAAAGACTAGAGAAAAGCTCAACCGTATGCTTGCTGAAAACACAGGAAAGCCATACGAGCAGGTTTGTGCTGATACAGAGCGTGATCATTGGCTTGATGCTCAGGAAGCACTTGATTATGGTCTTATTGATGAGATTATTACAAAGAAGAACTAATTCACCGATATATAGTTAGTAGGGGTAGTTAGAGTTTAAAGAGGTAATTATGGCAAGAAACGATGATAGAGTTCGTTGTTCTTTCTGCGGAAAGACACAAAATCAGGTTCGCAAGCTTATTGCAGGACCAAATGGTGCATTTATCTGTGACGAGTGCGTAGATATCTGCCAGGAAATTATCGTAGAAGAGTTAGACGACTTCGGTCCAGCTCCTGAGACTGATTCAATCGAAATCAATCTTCAGAAGCCAGAGGACATGAAGGCTTTTCTTGATCAGTATGTTATTGGTCAGGACGAGGCAAAGAAGGTTCTTTCTGTAGCGGTATACAATCATTACAAGCGCATCATGGCTAATCCAGATGACATCGATGTTGAGCTTCAGAAGAGTAACGTTCTTATGCTTGGACCTACAGGTTCAGGAAAGACTCTTTTGGCGCAGACATTAGCACGTGTACTTGGTGTTCCATTTGCGATTGCAGATGCAACAACACTTACAGAGGCTGGATATGTTGGTGAGGATGTTGAAAACATTCTTTTAAAGCTTATTCAGGCTGCTGATTTTGATGTAAAGAAAGCAGAAATCGGTATCGTTTATATTGATGAGATTGATAAGATTACAAAGAAATCAGAAAACGTATCAATCACACGTGATGTTTCTGGTGAAGGTGTTCAGCAGGCACTTCTTAAGATTATCGAGGGTACTGTTGCAAATGTTCCTCCTCAGGGTGGACGTAAGCATCCTCAGCAGGAGACAATTGCTATCGATACAAAGAACATCCTCTTCATCTGCGGTGGTGCATTTGAAGGCTTAGATAAAATTATTTCTCAGCGTACAGATGTTAGCCAGATTGGTTTTGGCGCAGATGTTAAGGATAAAAACAATCAGAAGGTAGACGAGCTTCTTCAGCAGGCTCTTCCACAGGATTTCATTAAGTTTGGTCTTATTCCTGAGTTCATCGGACGTGTGCCAATCAATGTATCCTTAAATGAGCTTACAGAGGACGATATGGTTCGTATCCTTAGAGAGCCAAAGAACTCTCTTACAAAGCAGTACCAGGCATTGTTCAAGATGGATGGCGTTAAGCTTGAATTCGAGGACGAGGCACTTCGCGAAATCGCAAAGAAGTCAATCGAAAGAAAGACTGGTGCTAGAGGACTTCGCGCAATCGTTGAAAGCGTTATGATGGACTACATGTATCATGTACCATCTGATGAGTCAATCACAGAAATCACAGTAAACAAAGAAATGGTTGATAATAACCTTCTCCTTATCGACAAAGATGCAGAAGCAAGCGTTGTTTCAATCGAGGATAAAAAGGAAAAGAGTGCATAATGGTTATCAGATCATGCAATCTTGAAACAGTGTGCGGCCCTACATCCACACTTCCAAAGAATGATTTACCTGAGGTAGCATTCGCTGGCAAGTCAAATGTAGGGAAGTCGTCACTTATAAATGCGGTAATGAACCGCAAATCACTTGCCAGAGTGTCAGCTCAGCCTGGAAAGACACAGACCATAAATTTCTACAATATCAATGACGAAATTTACGTAGTGGACTTGCCGGGCTATGGTTTTGCTAAGGCTTCTGAAAAGGAGCGTGAGAGATGGGGCAAGATGATAGAGACCTATCTGAACACATCAGATATGATTCGTGCTGTGTTCCTTTTGGTGGATATCAGACACACACCATCGGCAAACGATAAGCAGATGTTCGAATGGATGGCCTATGTAGGCTACGATCCAATCGTCATTGCTACAAAGGCAGATAAAATCAAACGTAGTCAGCTAGATAAGCAGATTAAAATTCTTAGAGAGGGGCTTGGAGCTGACAAAGATACAATAATTGTTCCATTTTCATCACAGACAAAGCAAGGACTTGATACAATCCAGGATTTCTTAGATCAGGTCATTGAAAACGAAGCAAGTCTCACTGATGTAGAGGATCTCGATTAATGAAGAAAAGCAAATATTTATTTGTGCTACTACTGCTCATCTCTATTAGTGTGGTGCTGCTGGGTGGCACATTTTTTTATGTAAAACTAAATAACAAGCAAAGTGATGATTCTGAACTTCTTGTAATGACCAGCTGTAATCCTGTATATCTTGCTACTATCAATGTGGTTGGTGATGCAGATGGAGTTACAGTGCAGAATCTTTCTCAGCCTACCACAGGTTGCCTTCACGATTACACCCTCACCACAGAGGATATGAAGAATCTTTCGAAAGCAGATGTTCTTATTGTAAATGGCGGTGGCATGGAAGGATATTTGGAGGATGTTGTTGAGGCTTATCCAGACCTTCCTATTATTGATACATTCGAGGCAGTAGAGGAGCATTATCCAGTTATCATCGAGGAGGAAGCTGAAGAAGAGGAAGAAGACCATAGCCATGGTACTTCGGAAGAGCATCATCATGATGAAGGCACCAATAGCCACATTTGGATGAGCGAAGAAATCTACGCTGGTCAGGTGCAGGCTATTGCAGATGGATTAGCAGCTTTGGACTCAAGCAATGCTAGCGTTTATGCTTCAAATGCTGACACATTTATCAGCGTGATGGATTCCCAAATTGACAACCAGGGCCTGGATGAGACTCTTTCTGGTGCTAATGTTGCAGTGCTTCATGAAGCTTTTGCTTATACAGCTCAGTCTCTTGGAGCCAATATAGTAGCTACAATGGACCTTGATGAAGAACGCCAGGTAAGTGCTGGTGAGGTCAGTGACTTCATAAATGCAATCAATGAAAATAATGTGCAGGTTGTATTTGCAGAATACGATTATGGCCATGCCATGGGTGAGCTTATTACAGAGCAGACAGATGCTAAGGTAGTTTATCTTGAGACATTAGTTCATGGCGATTATAGTGGCTTGGATTATATCACTGTATTAAATAAAAACTACGCTGTAATAAAGAATAGTTTGTAGTATATAAGGAAAAATATGAAGAAAATTATTCCATGTGGTTTCCACTGTATAAAGTTCATAAATCTAGGTGTTGCTTTTGGTGATCAGCAGGTTTTAGATAATATAAATCTACATGTGCATTGTGGTCAAATGTCAGCTATTATCGGAAGGAATGGTGCTGGAAAATCAACTTTAATCCGAGCAATACTAGGTGAAGTTCCTTATACAGGTGAAATTCAATTTAAAAATAAAATGAACAACAATATGCAGGGGCTTAAAATAGGCTATGTTCCACAGACAGTTAACATCGATAGGACTACACCATTATCTGTATATGATATGTTTCAAAGTTTCACCGGCAAGCTCCCTATTCTTTTCAGAAACAAAAAAGAGCACGACCATGTAAAGGAAGCGTTGGCAGAGTTTGATGTGGCTGAGCTTATCGATCAGCCTGTAGGTACACTTTCAGGTGGACAGCTTCAGCGAGTGCTTCTTGCTATGGCTGTGCATGATACTCCAAACTTACTATTATTGGATGAGCCGGTGTCAGGCATTGATAAAAATGGTATGGATGCTTTCTATGAAAAGATGAGATATTTAAAAGAAACTCATGATTTAGCAATCATCCTTGTAAGCCATGATTTAGACTATGTATATAAGTATGCAGATAACGTCATTCTTATAGACAAGACTGTTACAGCAGCGGGCAAGCCAAAGCAGGTTTTTGAGACAGATGCTTTTAAGCATGTTTTTGGCAAGGGTGCCGCAGGAGAAGTGGAGGTGAATGCAAATGTTTAATGAAATGTTTTCATACGCCTTCATGGTAAGAGCGACAATCGCAATCCTTTTGATTTCTCCGTTGTTTGGAATGGTAGGCACCATGATAGTGCAAAAGCGCATGGCATATTTCAGTGATGCACTTGGCCATTCAGCACTTACAGGTATTGCTGCAGGTGTTATTATGGGCATAGCCAACACTACAGTTTCCATGATTATATTTGGAATCTGCTTTGCATTGCTTCTTAATTACATCAGCAGAAAGGGCCTTAGCTCATCAGATACATTGATATCAGTATTCGCAAGCTGTGCCACAGCCCTTGGTCTTGCTATTTTATCAAGAGGCGGAAGCTTTGCAAATTATTCAGCTATATTGGTAGGTGATATCTTATCCATTACCTCAGCGGAAATCATCCAGCTGATTGTATTATTTGTAGTGATTCTTGTTTTTTGGTGCATCAGCATCAACAGACTTACTGCAATCAGTATTCATGCTACCCTTGCAAAGAGCCGTAGCATTTCAGTGCGAGTAATGGAAGATGCATTTGCAGTGCTTATAGCACTTCTTGTAATGCTTTCTATCAAGTGGGTTGGTATTCTACTTATTAATGCACTGCTGATACTTCCAGCAGCTAGCAGCAGAAATATCTCTGAAAACTTCAGAGAGTATACATACCTTTCAATGATATTCAGTATTTTCTCTGGTGTGGCAGGCTTGTTTGTATCATACTTCACAGATATGGCTACAGGCCCAATGATTGTAATCATCGCCAGTGTGATTTACTTTGCAACATACATATATGGAAAAGATAGATAATTTCTTTATGACTTTTCGGTGAAAAACGGTTACAACTGAAAAATGATGTTATAATGGTGATACAGATAGCGGGAGAGCTTGCTGTATCACCATTTTTTGTAACGAGATAATAATTTTTTAAAAATTTCTTCAAAAAGGGGTTAAGTTTCAGAATAAGCTTCCGATAAAGTCTGTGTAAGGGTCAAAAAGAGCTCTTAATCCAGATATTTAGAACTGAAATAAAAATTTATAAAAAAATTTCTAAATAGGGGTTAAGTAATTCGATAATTGATCCGATACAATATTTGCAAGCGGTAAATGAAACGGATTTCGTTTATCCAGGTTAACACATCATAATCACATAACTTATATTTTCGGACCAGGACAAGGATGTTAAGGATCGGATAATCAATAATCTTTTTCTATTTATCTATTGCAATCGCAATAGGATTTTTTCATGCACAGGATATTGAAAATTGAATACTAGTTTTAGGGCTTAAAGTGCATACTACTATCCGTTAATGAGGATAATAATTTGCGGCATGTCGCGCGAGTGCTGTAATTATTATAGATGTAATTTATTAACAATTTGAGTGCAAAGGCACTTCTCCCAGGAAAGGAATCTAGGGAGTATCTACAAGGAGGTAGAATTTATGGTAGTACAACACAATATGCAAGCAAGCAACGCTTCTAGAATGCTCAACATCACATCAGGCAATCAGGCAAAGTCAACTGAGAAGTTATCTTCAGGTTATAGAATTAACCGTGCAGCAGATGATGCAGCTGGTCTTTCAATTTCTGAAAAGATGCGTAAGCAGATCAGAGGTCTTGATCAGGCTTCTACAAACGCACAGGATGGTGTATCTGCAGTGCAGACAGCTGAAGGTGCATTAACAGAAGTTCACTCAATGCTTCAGAGAATGAACGAGCTTGCAGTACAGGCTTCAAACGGAACAAACAGTGAGTCTGATAGATCATCTATCCAGGATGAAATTAATCAGCTTACAACAGAAATCGACCGTGTTGCTGAGACAACAAAGTTCAACGAGACATACTTACTTAAGGGTGACTACGGTAAGAAGACAATCCAGATTAAGGCTCATGACGCAGGTCTTGATGGAACACTTACACAGAACACAACAAAGGCTACATTTACAGTTAAGGCTCTTTCAATGGGCGACAATGTAACAATCGGTGGTACACAGTACACAATTGGTGTTACCGGAGCAACTACTAATGATATGCTTACCAATGCTAAGCAAGCTTTAGGCGCTGGAACAGCAATTAATCCAGGTAATGGCGAGGTTATTAAGATTGATGGTAAGTCATTTACAATTGCTAGCACAACAAATGTAAATACTTCTGAGCTTAATTTGACTAATGACCTTGGTAAGTTCGCAGGTTTAGGTTCTACAATTGAGTATAATGGTAAATCTGTAACATTATTCAATGAAAAGAATGTATCAGGTAGTGCTGTAGATTCTAAGGTATCAACAGTAATTACACAGGCAAAAGCATATGACCTGATGGCTAATGAGCTTAAGGCTGCTTCTTCTATCGGTGCTGATGAGGTAGTAGGTACTGTTACAAAGAAGTATACCAACGGTGCTACATATAGTGCAGAGACAGTAAATGCTCTTAAGGTTAATAATAGTACAACAGCACCAGAGCAGGTTACATTCACATTTGATAAGAAGACAGCTTCTGTTCAGAAGGATCTTACATTCAACCTTCATGTTGGTTCTGATGCTGACATGACAAACAAGATTGGTGTTACAATCGCTGACATGAGCTCTGCATCACTTGGTGTACAGGGACTTAACGTAGCTGATGCTACAGGTAAGGCTGCTACATACGCAATCGATGCAATCGCTGACGCTGTTGAGAAGGTATCTGCACAGAGATCTTCACTCGGTGCTATCCAGAACAGATTAGAGCACACAATCGCTAACGTAGATAACGTAGTTGAGAACACTAACGCTGCTGAGTCTCGTATCCGTGATACAGACATGGCTGATGAGATGGTTACATACAGCAAGAATAACATTCTTGCTCAGGCAGGTCAGGCAATGCTTGCACAGGCTAACCAGGCAACTCAGGGTGTACTTTCAATCTTAGGTTAATACTAAAGATAATTAATAGTTTATCTATTCGTTTCGCGCAGACTAGTTGAATAGCTAGTAAATTAGGGGACTTCCTTCGGGAGGTCCTCTTTTTTGTGAAAAAATTGTGTTAAAAATGTGAAAAAGGTATTGCTTTTTTCTCTGAAATGTAGATAATTATATTTGCTGATGAAAAGGAATTCACAGCACACTTTAATAACGAGACAGAATAGGTTTTATTTCTAAATTCTATTTTCTTTCGATTTGGGACAAGGATGTTATTAATCGAAACAGATATTTCAATTAATTAATTCCCATTTTTTATTTATTTTTATATTTGGTAGTCAAACAGGTGGCGCGCGTCTGTTTTGATTATAGATTAAATTTATTATAAGTGCAGGACGCACTTCTTCTTCGAATGGACTCGAGGAAGCAACTACATGGAGGTAGAAAAAAATGGTAGTACAACACAATATGCAGGCAGCAAATGCCTCAAGAATGCTTAACATCACAGCAAATAATCAGGCTAAGTCAACAGAGAAGCTTTCATCTGGTTATAGAATCAACCGTGCAGCAGATGATGCAGCAGGTCTTTCAATTTCAGAGAAGATGCGTAAGCAGATTAGAGGTCTTGATCAGGCTTCTACAAACGCACAGGATGGTGTATCTGCAGTTCAGACAGCTGAAGGTGCTCTTACAGAAGTTCACTCAATGCTTCAGAGAATGAACGAGCTTGCAGTACAGGCTTCAAACGGCACAAACTCTGAGTCAGATCGTTCTTCAATCCAGGACGAAATCAACCAGCTTACAACAGAAATCGATCGTGTTGCTGAGACAACAAAGTTCAACGAGACATACCTTCTTAAGGGCGACAATGGTACAAAGTCAATCCAGATTGCAGCTCATGATGCAGGTCTTGATGGAACTCTTACACAGAACACAACAAAGGCTACATTCACTGTAAAGGCTCTTTCAATGGGCGATACAACAACAATCGGTGGAACAAAGTACACAATTGGTGTTGCAGATAAATCTGGAAAAGCAGCTAATGTTGATGAGCAGCTCGAAAATGCAAGAATGATTCTTGCGGGAGCTGATAAGGATAATACTAACAAAGCTGCAAATTTTGCAGAAGGCACAGTTGTTAAGATTGACGGAAGCTCTTACACAATCACATCAGGCACAACTGATGAGAAGACAAAGATGCTTAACCAGGAAAATTTAAAGGATTTTGCAAGTGCAGGTTCTACAATCGAGTACAATGGTAAGTCAGTTACATTATTTAAGGAAGTTGATAATGGAGTTGATAAGGCTAATTCTACTGTAATCACACAGGAAAAGGCTTATGAGCTTATGGCTACAGAGCTTAAGGCTGCTTCTTCAATCGGCGCAGATACACCTATTACAAAATCTACTAATGTATTTTCAACAGGTACAAAGGGCAATGATGGTAAAATCACATATACAGGTAAGGATTTATCTCAAGAATCTACAAATGCTAATGTTGTTAAGGCAGGAGAGTATGATAAGGTAACATTTACTCTTGATAAGGGAACAGCTAAGGTTCAGCAGGATCTTACATTCAACCTTCACGTTGGTTCTGATGCAGACATGACAAACAAGATTGGTGTTACAATCTCAGACATGAGCTCATCATCACTTGGTATCAATGGTCTTAACGTAGCTGATGCTACAGGCAAGGCTGCTACATACGCAATCGATGCAATCGCTGATGCTGTTTCAAAGGTATCTGCACAGAGATCATCACTCGGTGCTATCCAGAACAGACTTGAGCACACAATTGCAAACGTTGATAACGTAGTAGAGAACACAAACGCAGCTGAGTCACGTATCCGTGATACAGATATGGCTGATGAGATGGTTACATACAGCAAGAACAACATTCTTGCTCAGGCAGGTCAGTCAATGCTTGCTCAGGCTAACCAGTCTACACAGGGTGTTCTTTCAATCCTTGGCTAATAGCCACTTTAGTTATTAAAATTACATTACGATTTTAAATTAGAGGCTTCGAAAGAGGCCTCTTTTTTGGTGTATAAATTATTTTTTATAATTTTTCTAAAGTTTGTAGAAAGTTTTCCGATAATTGTAGTAGATGGAAACAGTAAACAGATTGTTTTTGTTGTCCACCTGGGCAGTTATTTTTCATTATCGCGCGGAAAAGTGACTTGCCAAATCGCAGCTTTACAATTAAATAAAGCTTGTTATACTACGGCACTATTAAAAATCTTTAATGATTTTGTAATAGTGATAATTTCTTCCTTGATAGCATGTGGAGGTTGGTCACTCCCTTGTTATATAGATACTGGAAATAAGCCTAAAGTATGTATGTTTCCATGTCATGAAACTATGAAATTTAACTAATGTTATGCAATATGCATCTCTCATGAATGGAATCGTGGGAGTATCTACAAGGAGGTAGAAATTATGGTAGTACAACACAATATGCAGGCAGCTAATGCTTCAAGAATGTTAGGAATTACAACAAACGCTCAGGGAAAATCTACTGAGAAACTTTCAAGTGGTTTTAGAATCAATAGAGCCGCAGACGATGCAGCTGGTCTTTCAATTTCTGAGAAGATGAGAAAGCAGATCCGTGGTCTGGATCAGGCATCAACCAATGCATCAGATGGTATCTCAGCAGTACAGACCGCCGAGGGTGCCCTTACAGAGGTACATTCTATGTTACAGAGAATGAATGAGTTGGCAGTCCAGGCAGCAAACGGTACAAACTCTGAGTCTGACCGTTCATCTATTCAGGATGAAATCCTTCAGCTTACAACAGAGATTGATCGTGTAGCAGAGACAACAAAGTTCAACGAGACCTATCTTCTCAAGGGGGACTACGGCACCAAGACACAAATAATTGCTGCGCATGACGCTGGTCTTGATGGAACACTTACACAGAATACAACAAAAGCCACATTTACAATCAATGCCCTTGCAATGGGTGATACTTACACAATTGGTGGTACAAAGTACACAATTGGTGTACAGGGTCAAACTACAGCAGAACAGTTATCAAATGCACTTACTGTTTTAGGAACATCTGCAAATAAAACTGCACAAATCCACTTAACAGTAGGAGAAGTAGTAAAGATCGATGGTAAATCATTTACTATTGCGGATAAGACCAATGCTGATACATCTGAGGTTGCAGCTACAGAGCTTAATAAGTTTGCCAGCCAGGGATCTACAATTGAGTACAATGGCAAGGTGGCAAAATTATTTAGTACATCAACAGGTGGTGCTCCAGCAGATGGTGTAGACGAAAAAGATTCTACATTAATCACAGCAGCAAAGGCATACCAGCTCATAGCAAATGAACTCAGAGCAGCTTCATCAATTGGTTCTGACTCAATTATTGAGGTTCCAGGCGCTAAGTATAATGGCACAGATATTACTGTTACAAATGCGACATCATCAACTAATACTGTAAATGGAAAGTTACCTAACGATGTTACAGGCAACAACCTCAAGAAGGTTGAGTTTATTATCAAAAAGGGAACAGCAACTGTGCAGAAAGACCTTACATTCAATCTTCATGTTGGTTCAGATGCCGACATGACAAACAAGATTGGTGTAACAATCGAGTCGATGACAGCTACAGCACTTGGAATTCAGGGCTTAAATGTTGGTGATGCAACTGGTAAAGCAGCAACATACGCTATAGACGCTATCGCAGATGCCCTTGCAAAGGTATCAGCTCAGAGATCTGGTCTTGGTGCTATACAGAATAGACTTGAGCACTCAATTGCTAACTTAGACAACGTCGTAGAGAACACAGAAGCCGCTGAATCACGTATCCGTGATACAGATATGGCTGACGAGATGGTTACATACAGCAAGAATAATATTCTTGCTCAGGCAGGCCAATCAATGCTCGCTCAGGCAAATCAGGCAACTCAGGGTGTTCTTTCACTCTTAGGATAATTAGCGTGGCCAAACGCATAGGTACTTTCGAGTACTATCCACAAATTGGGGTCCTTCGGGGCCCCTTTTTAATATAGAAATTATAAAACTTGACGATAGTCAAGTTTTATAATAACATTTTTGTGAGGTGTATATATATGGAAATAATAAAGGAACTTCAAGACTATAGATACTTAAATTGGAGCAAAACTAGACATAGTTCTGGTACGGCTGGAACTCTTCTTAAAGCAGAGGAGATTGGCTCTGAAGGGAAAATCTACTACAAACTCTCTAGGTTTGATTCTCAAAATGGTATAATCGGCCACGAAGCTGTTAATGAGCTTATTGTAGACAGATTACTTACAGCAATAGGTGTGCCTCATTTAAATTATGACTTGATTCGATCGCAGATCGTTATTAATAATCAGGAATTTGAAACCTATATAAATAGGTCACATGATTATAAGACAAAGGGTGAAAAAAAGACTGCTTTTGAGTCATTTTATCTGGTAAATAAGTATTCCAATGAAACTCCTTTTGAGTTTGCTAATAGGTATGGGTGGAAAGACTATATTTATCAGATGTTTATTGTAGATTATTTGATTCTTAATCGTGATAGGCATGGAGCAAATATAGAAGTATTGAAGAATAAAAATAGTGTCAGATTAGCGCCACTGTTTGATCATGGTTTGTCATTATTATTTGATGTTACAAATCCTGATGCTCTTAATAAGAACGATTTGTTGGAAGATAAAAAGGTGATGGATTTTATTGGAAAAGGAAGTACACTAGAAAATCTTGCTTCTATACCAAAGGAATATTTAATCTCTTTGCCTTCTAATAAAAAGGCTATCATTAACGGGCTGTTTGAAGGATTAGATGATGTTCTGACAGAAGCATATATAGAAAAAATATCAGAGATGATATCTGAAAGGTGGGCTTTCTATGAAGTATTTCGAAATAAAAAGTGATTTGCCAGGGGACGACCGATTATATGGAGTTCTACTGTATGATGAAAAGTTTGATCAGTATTTGGTAGAGCTGCCGGATGATTTGGAATATTGGGAAGCGCCACTTTTACTAGATTCTGCCATAGAAAAAGGGTCTCGTACAGTGGGCCCATATGTATCATATCTTTGGATAAAGGAACGTATTATTCCCGAAGACAGACAAAATATTGGATATATTTTAAAGGATGCGGGATTAGATTATTATGATGAATTCAAATTACTTAATCTTAGCGATGGAAGATGTGCACAGGATGATTTTTACCTAAAACCAATACCAGTGAAATATATGCCAATGGACATTAGTGGGCGACTTGAAAAAAGAATTGAAGATTTTGTTTTGCTACCTAATATGAGGCTACTGGTATTTTTTTACAATGGGAAAGTTAAGTTATGTGATTTAAATGAATTCGATGAAAGATATGATTGGATTAAATATTTATCTATAAACGAAAACTATTACTATTCTATAAGGTCTCTTATTGCAGGTTATGGAGTAGGTTGGGATGATAGTAGACAGATTTCTTGTGAAGAATTATTTCAAATTGGCAAAGAACTGCCTTTATCTTACGACGATTTTAAAACGTTTGTTAACCAACGAACTATGTCTACTTCGGATGTGTGCAAAACTTTAGAATGTAGCAGACAAAATGTCAACGACCTGATTAAAAGAGATAAGCTACATCCGGTAAAAGAAATGGATAATAGTAAGCTTTTTTTGAGAGCTGAAATTGAAAGACGTCTTTAGCCAAGTACTTGAAAAAAGCCTTTAAAAAACATATAATTTATGAGGATAAGATTTTTATCCGACTTTAATTTGCCGTTCCATTGGAAATTATGCGGCCATTAATAGAAGGAGTCATATGAAAAAAGTAGAAGATTACATCAGAACTATTCCAGATTTCCCAGAGCCAGGTATCATGTTTAGAGATGTTACTAGCATCTTGCAGGATGCGGAAGGGTTCCGACTTGCTATAGACGAAATGAAGAAGCTTATTGAGAATGTTGATTGCGATGTTATCGCAGGCGCAGAGAGCCGCGGATTCATCTTTGGTGCACCACTTGCATACGCACTTGGCAAGCCATTCGTTCTCATTCGTAAAAAGGGTAAGCTTCCATGCGAAACTATCGAAAAGACATACGATCTTGAGTACGGCACAGCTACAATCGAGATGCATAAGGATGCAGTTAAGCCAGGTCAGAAGGTTGTTATCGTAGATGATCTTATCGCTACAGGTGGTACAATCGAGGCTGCAGCACAGCTTGTTGAGGAGCTTGGCGGCGAAGTTGTTAAAATCATCTTCCTTATGGAGCTCGCAGGTCTTAACGGACGCGAAAAGCTTGCAAAGTACGACGTAGAGTCAGTTGTTACATACGAAGGAAAGTAATATTAGACTATTGGGCAGTACATTTTGTACTGCCTTTTATTATTTAAGAGGTACTGATGGAATTAAAAGAAATAGCATTTATACATACAGGCTTTACACAAAAGTTTGGGATACCAAGGCAGAGCGGTCTTGTTTCAGATGAAACAGGCTGTATCGTATTTACGGAGGAGTTTAGAAATCCTACCTTTATCGATGGTATCACAGACTATGATTATCTGTGGCTGCTGTGGGGCTTTTCTAAGAATAAGCCATTGGAAGGGGGCACTGTTCGTCCACCTAGGCTTGGCGGAGAAAAGCACATGGGAGTGTTTGCCACCCGTGCGCCATATCGTCCAAACAACATCGGCCTTTCATCTGTAAAGCTGATAGAGGTAAAGCAAACTGAAAAAGATGGCCCGGTGCTTGTGGTCAGCGGAGTGGATATGTTAGATGGCACACCTATTTACGATATAAAGCCATACATCCCTTATGCAGACGCTCATCCTGATGCAAAGGGAGGTTTCACTGATTCCCTTTCAAAGGGAGCCCAGGTTAAGGTGGAGTTTCCAGAAGAACTTTTAGCCAAGCTTCCCGAAAACCTGCGTCATTCTGCAATAGATGTCCTCAGCCAGGACCCTCGAGCAGGCTATGATAGAGGCAAAAATCGTGATTTTAGGTTGGCTTATCATGGCTATGATATAGTATTCGAGTCAGTAAATGATTCACTTATAGTTAAAGAAGTTATCAAAATACTTTAGAAATATTTAAAATAAATATTGTGTTCTTAAAATAGATTTGATATATTAGAACTGTCCAAAGCAATAGTGTTTTGGGCAGTTATTTTTATCTTCAAACATTTTTTATAAGGGGCTTGATGTCTGAAGATTTTCGACTTATTAATGGAGGATAACGCATGAAAAAATTTATTTCATGTGTTCTAGCAGTTTCTATGGTTGGAGGTCTGGTGGCTTGCTTAAGCTCTGAATCTAAAGAGAAAAATTACACAGTCAGCTATGACGGTATTGCCACAGGTGACGTTTCTTCTTCGGGCGTTTCAGTCCACGACCCATCCATATTAGAAGTTGATGGAACATATTATATTTATGGTAGTCATATGACTGCAGCGAAAAGTACAGATTTACTTAATTGGGAAATGATTGGCGATGGCTATATGAAATCTAATCCTGTTTATGGTCAGATTTATGATGTGGCAGATGAAGCTTTTGCTTATTCAGGCTCCAAGGATAGTATTATCAAAACAGACGATGGCGGTACACATGTGTGGGCACCGGATGTTATTTACAACGAGACTACTGGTCTTTACTACATGTACTACTGCACAACCAGTACATTTAATGCGTCAAATCTTTGCTTTGGTACCAGCGAATCGCCAGAGGGACCATTTGAATGGCAGGCACCACTAATTTATTCAGGCTTTAACCTTAGCAATGTGGATTCTACAGATGTGCTTGATTATGTTGATAAGGACTATGTGAAGAAAAACTACATTAAAAGTGGTGGTTACAATTACGAAGATTATCCAAATGCAATTGACCCTACAGTATTTTATGATGCTGATGGAAGAATGTGGATGGTTTATGGTTCATGGTCTGGTGGTATATTCCTGCTTGAGCTTGACCCAGAGACTGGTCTTGTGATTCACCCAGAAGCTGATGAGGAAAACAATGTGGATCCATATTATGGCAAGAAGCTTCTTGGTGGTGGACATATTTCCATTGAAGGACCATACATTATGTATGATGCCAATACAGATTATTATTATCTGTTTGTATCTTATGGCACTTTGACTAGCAACGGTGGATATCAGATTCGTGTGTTCCGTTCTAAGACAGTGGATGGCGAATACGTTGATATGAATGGCGAATATCCACAGAAGAGCGCAATGCATGAAAACTACGGACTTAAGCTTTCAGGTAACTATAAGCTACCTAGCTTGGATAGAGCATACATGGCCACAGGCCACAACTCTGCTTTTGTTGATAGCGACGGAAAGGAGTATTTGGTTTACCATACTCGTTTCAACGATGGAGGAGAGAATCACTCTCCAAGAGTACATCAGATGCTTATGAATGCAGAAGGATGGCCATGCGATTTACCATATCAGACTCAGGGTGAGACTGTTTCTGAAACCGGTTATAGCATGGATGAAGTAGAGGGAAGATACTATTTCATCAATCAGGGCACAGATATTTCAAGTGATATCGCAAATCCGATAATTCTTTATTTGAATTCTGATGGCACTTGCGAGGGCAAAGAGGTTTCTGGTACATGGACTATGACTGATGGCACATACTATATGAACATCACAGTAGATGGTACAGATTATAGTGGCGTATTCTGCAAGATGCAGGATGAAGCCGGCACAGAATGCATGACATTCTCAGCTGTTGGAAGTAACGAGAGTGTATGGGGAGTAAAATATTAATAAGGCTTTATGGTGGAGAGTGAAAATGGACAAAAATTTTGAATACAATAAACCATGGATTTTGCAGAGAGCAGATCCATATGTATACAGACACACAGATGGCAAGTATTACTTTACTGCCTCTGTGCCTGAATACGATAAAATTGTGTTGCGTGTAAGCGATACATTGGAGGGCCTTGGGGTCGCTGAGGAAGTGGAAATTTGGCATAAGCATGAAAGTGGCCCAATGTCTAAGCACATTTGGGCTCCTGAACTACATTATCTTTTTGGTAAATGGTACATTTACTATGCAGGCGGAGAGGTAGAGGATATCTGGAAGATTCGTCCATATGTCCTTGAATGTCAGGGTGATGACCCTATTCATGACCAGTGGATTGAAAAGGGAAAAATGACTAGAGCTGATAGTGATGAGTTTTCATTTGAGGCATTTTCTCTCGATGCAACAGTGTTCGAAAATGATGGAAAATGGTATTATATTTGGGCAGAGAAAGTTAGCGTAGGTAAGCAGATTTCTAACCTTTATATTGCCAGAATGAAAAACGGATATACGTTAGAAACAGAACAGGTACTTCTCACTACACCTGACTATGACTGGGAACGTCATGGCTATTGGGTAAATGAAGGCCCTGCAGTACTTCAGCGCAACGGCAAGATTTTCGTTACTTACTCTGCAAGTGATACAGGTATTAACTATTGCATGGGTATGCTTACAGCAGATGCAGATAGCGATTTGCTTGATCCATTATCTTGGAAAAAGGAACGTTATCCAGTTCTTGCTTCATCGCCAGAGCATGTAGTGTACGGCCCAGGTCACAATTCATTTACCGTAGATGAAGAGGGCCATGATATCCTGGTTTATCACGCTAGGACAGAAACAGAGATTGTGGGGGACCCACTTTACAATCCAAATCGCCATGCAATGCTTATGAAGTTTGATTGGCAGGATGGAAGACCAGTGTTTAATTATGATTGAAAACAGAGTTTGTGCAAGATGTCTGCTTAGAGATATGACAAGAGCAGATGCTGAAATGATTGAAAAATACAAAAATGAACTTAAAGCACAGGACCAGGTGGATGATTCAGAATATGAGCGCCGCCTGGCCCTCTGCAAAAATTGCGTCCAGCTCAATGCAGGTACCTGCATGTCCTGCGGATGCTATGTAGAATTAAGGGCAGCCATGAAGGCTGCCCATTGTCCACGTAAATCATGGTAGATATTTAATTGATTGGGCTATAGTTGATGGATACTCTGATATCCTGACCATAGTTACCAAAAGTCTTACCAAACAGTGTGACACCACCAATGTGCTCTGCGTCGTCTTCAACGGCGATGCGGAAATCAAGTGGCTGTCCAGGTTTGAGCTTCAAATCGTCTATTGTAATATCTGAAATCTGAAGACCATCGATAAATGTTCCAAACTTATTTACAACAAGAAGCTTTAAAAGGCCGTACTGATTCCAGTTTGGTGGCCACCAGTCAGGTGTAAACATTCCAAGTATTTCGCCACCAAAATCCCCAGGGCTAGTCCACATACCAACCTTTTGATCGTTGATAGAGAAAGAGATATCACTTGGCCAATTGTTATCAATACCAGGAGCTTCAGATGAAATCTCAAATGAGATGGAAATCTGAGTGATATTGTTGTTGCTAGGAACAAGATTTGGCAAAGCATACTCTACGTAACCCTTTGTAAACCACAGGATATCTGCGTTGAAGTGATCAGGATGAGCAAAGTATCTTGCATCATCGATCTCACCAATAACAGATGCGCTGTTGGCAAGGCCGCAAGTTGGGCAAATATCGTATTTTGAAAACTGTCCCACTTTAATATCTGTAGTAGATACGTTTGCTAAATCAAGTGGTTTTTCTATTTCTATGACTATTTTGTCTTGAATTACTGAGCATAGCTTTGAATTGCCGTGACTGGCAGATTCGTTAGAAGTGGAGATGAGTCCGCATTCTTCAAGCTTTTTAATATGACCAGTGAGAGCGCCGTTGCTAAGATTTAGCTGAGTAGCAAGCTGATTCATGCTCATGCGGTCGTTTTCTAATAGTATGTTTAGAATCTGAATACGAACATCAGAACCTAAGGCTTTAAAAAGCTCGACTCCATCATCCAGGGAAGTTATGTGTATCATAACGTTTCTCCTTTTTATGATTTCTTAAAATATTACTCTTAATTATAAAATTTAACAAAATGGGTGTCAATATAGTTGAGCTTTAGAATTCTATTATTTTAACAAAAGATAAATTTATTAATAAAAATATACACTTCAAAGCCTGAATTGACAAACAACTTGTTAATAATTGCTAAATCATCCGTGTCTTTTTTGTGAATATTAAAAGAATATCCAAATTACTTTAGAAAAATCTAAAACAATTATTGACTTGCTGTAGTGGCAGGTTATAATTAAACCATAATAGTTAATGAGCTTTTAGAAAAATATGTAGATTAACTACCAAGCCTCAGTTAATTGTACTATTTATAAAAGCTTGAAACAATTACAACATTTCTTTTTTACAAAAGGAGGAGAAGAATGAAGAAGAAATTGATTAGTGCACTTCTTTGCACATCAATGGCAGCTAGTTTATTTGCTGGTTGCGGTGGCGCTTCAGAAGGTGGGGTAGATCCTGATGCTGCTACAGAAGAAGCTGCTGAGGAAACAGCAGAATCTGAGGTCGTAACAAACACATTTGGTGATCCAAATGGTACACACTTAGAGATGTGGACATTCGTTGAGCTTCACGGTCAGCACTACGGTGTTATGGCTGAGGAGTGGAACAAGCAGCATCCAGACAACACAATCGAAATTACATGTACAACATATCCATATGGCGATATGCACACAAAGCTTCTTACAGCTCTTGAAGCTGGCACAGGTGCTCCAGATATCTGTGACGTAGAAGTTGGTCAGTTCCCTAACGTAGTTGAAGGTCTTGATCAGTGGCTTGTACCATTAAATGATTACGCTGCTGATTACCTTGATACAATGGTTACAGCTCGTATGGAAACATATCAGGGTGAGGATGGTAACTACTACGGAGCTCCATACCATGTAGGTGCTACAGTAATGTACTACAACGTAGCTGCAATGTCAGAAGCTATGGGACTTACACAGGACGAAGTAATTGCTAAGATTGATGCAGTTAAGACTTGGGATGATTATGCAGCACTTGGTGAAGAGTACTTAGGATCTGTTTCTGAGGAAGGTAAGTACTGGACATCAGTTGATACAGGCGGTGTTGATTGGCTCTGGATTGCAATGGCTGAGTACGGTGATGACTGGACAGGCGGTTTCGATGATCCAGCAAACGTTCAGCTTGATTCAGTTAAGAACATGCTTTCAATGCAGCAGGATTGGTTAAAGTCAGGTCTTGCAGAGGTTTCTCCAGACGGACATGTTGACCTTGAGGCAGGCTTCCAGAACATTATGGATAGAAACATCGTTTCATTCCCTAAGGCAATGTGGTATATGTCACGTTTCACAAACTACATGCCAGATGAAGCAGGCAACTGGTACATTGCTAAGTGCCCTGTATTCGAGGAAGGCCAGATTTGTTCTGTAGGTATTGGTGGTACAGGTACAGTTGTTACTCAGCAGTCTGAGAATATTGATCTTGCAGCAGAGTTCCTTTGCTGGGCAAAGATGTCAGAAGAAGGCGAGCAGCATATCTGGGATACACTTGGATTTGATGTATGTAACGCAGCTCTTTGGACAGATGATGCATTTGCACATGATGAGAACAACCAGTACAACCAGTTCTTCATCAACTATCCATATGATGTATTAGCTGATATCGGAATGGACAACATTGGAAAGATTTCAGTAGTTTCTATCAGCCCAACAATCAATGAGTACTTCTGCACAACAACACTTAACGAAGTACTTGAAGATCCAGATTACTCAATTGATGATGCACTTCAGGAAGCACAGGATGCAATTGATATGGAGCAGTAAGAAATTATAACTAAGGGCCGCTTAGGCGGCCCTATTTTAAAAGATGGAGAAAGGTGCATTATGAAAATCAAGAACTTTTTATATTCTCAGAAGGTGGCACCATACGTTTTTGTTTTACCTTTTGTATTAAGTTTTTTCTTCTTTTGGGTTTATCCTCTTATCACGGCTTTCACAATGAGCTTTCAGGATATTGGGGCAATTAAATCAGAATGGGTTGGGTTTGCTAACTATTCAAAGTTATTACAGGATAAGGTATTTCATATTGCTGTATGGAACAGTGTGAAATACATGTTCTTTACATTAGTATTATTAATTCCATTCCCTATGCTTTTTGCAGTTTTGCTTGATAGTCATTTGGTAAAGGCAAAGGGTGTATGGAAGGCAATTTTATACATGCCAGCATTAACATCAGTTGTTATTTCTGGTACACTTTTCCGCCTGATGTTTACTGAGTATACAACAGGTCAGATGAATATGATTACAGCGGCTTTAGGCCTTGGAACATATAAATGGTTAAAGATGGGCTGGTCAGGTATGCTCGCCCTCTTAATCGTAGCTTGCTGGAGATGGACAGGTGTAAACATGCTTTACTTCTTGTCAGGTCTCAAATCAATCGACAGCTCTTTATATGAAGCAGCCGATATTGATGGAGCTACAGGTTGGCAGAAGTTCAAGTTCGTAACACTTCCTCTTCTTAAGCCAACAACAGTTTACGTACTTACAATTTCAGTATATGCCGGTCTTGCAATGTTCCTGGAGTCATACATGTTATGGGCAGGAAATTCATCACCAAACAATATTGGACTTACAATTGTTGGATATTTGTACAAGCGTGGTATTGAAAAGAATGATATGGGTTATGCATGTGCAGTAGGTGTAGTACTTCTTATCGTTGCTCTTATCATCAACTTTGCTCAGCTTATATTCAACGGAACATTCAAGAAGGGAGAGGATTAATATGTCAAAGCAAAAGACAATGTCTGGCACTCCTAAGAGAACGGTAGGCACAATACTTGGAACAGGATTTTTTGTAATCCTCTGTTTAATCATTATTTTCCCTGTATTTGCAGGTTTACTTGCTTCATTTAGACCTGGTACAGAGCTTATTCGTAGAGGTCTTTCAATCGATTTAAACCTCTCTACAATGAACCTTGATAACTACAAATACTTATTCAGCGGCAATGCTGACAGTATTAAATACTTCATGTGGTACAAGAATTCGTTATTAATTACCATTATTTCGGTAGCACTTACTTTGATAGTTTGTTACTTTGTTGCATATGGACTGACAATGTATGAGTTCAGATTCAAAAATCTACTTTTCACAATCGTGCTTGCAACAATGATGGTACCTTTCGAAATCTTAATGCTTCCACTTTACAAGGAAATTATTGCATTAAAGCTTATTGATACTTACACAGGTGTAATCATCATAGGTATCTGTGGCGCATCAACTATCTTTTTCTTCAAGCAGTACTTATCAGGACTGCCAAAGGATTTGCTTGATGCAGCAAGAATTGATGGATGTTCAGAATATGGCATTTCAGTAAGAATCATCCTTCCTCTTGCAAAGCCAGCATTCGCTTCAATGGGTATCCTTTGTGCAATGGGTTCATGGAATGCAATTCTTTGGCCACTCTTAGTACTTAAGGGAGCAGAGAAGTTTACACTTCCAATCGGACTTAATACATTGCTTACACCATACGGCAACAACTACGATGTACTTATCGCTGGATCAATGTTTGGAATTTTACCTATCTTCGTAATCTTCCTTATTTTCCAGAAGTACATTATTGATGGAATGACTGCAGGAGCGGTAAAAGGCTAGCCAACAAAAACTAAGGGGGACAAAATGGCTAAATTAGTTATTAATAACGAAAACAAGAAGAGCACCATTGCTCCAGAAATTTACGGACATTTTTCTGAGCACTTGGGACGCTGTATTTATGAAGGCTTATACGTAGGCGAAAATAGCGACATTCCTAATGTAAACGGAATGCGTACAGACGTTGTAGAAGCTCTTAAAGAGATGAAGGTTCCAGTACTTCGCTGGCCAGGCGGATGCTTCGCTGACGAGTATCACTGGATGGACGGAATTGGTCCAAAGGAAAAGCGTAAGAAGATGATTAACACTCACTGGGGTGGAGTAGTTGAGGATAATAGCTTCGGTACTCACGAGTTCTTCGAGCTTTGCAGACAGCTTGGCTGTAAGACTTACGTCAATGCAAATTTAGGTTCTGGTACTGTTCGTGAAATGAGCGAATGGGTGGAATATATGACATTCAACGGTGTTTCTCCAATGGCTGATCTCAGAAAAGAGAACGGTCATGAGGAGCCATGGGTAGTTGACTATCTTGGTGTTGGTAATGAAAACTGGGGTTGCGGCGGAAACATGAGACCTCAGCACTATGCAGATGAGTATAGACGTTATCAGACATACGTTAGAAACTACAATGGAAACAAGCCAATAGCAAAGATTTGCTGTGGTCCAAATGTGGATGATTATCATTGGACAAAGGGAGTTTTGGATACATGCTTTGACCACACACCAGAACACTTCCATGGATTCATGGATGGTCTTTCTCTTCATTATTACACTCTTCCAGAGACAGAGGACGATTGGAATGTCAAAGGAAGCGCTACAGACTTCACTGAGGAAGTATTCTATCAGACTTTGAAGCGTAGCTACTTTATGGAAGAGCTGATTAACAATCATGGTGCAATCATGGATCAATATGACCCTGAAAAGAAAATCGGTCTTATGATTGATGAGTGGGGTATTTGGACAGATGTTGAGCCAGGTACAAATCCAGGATTCTTATATCAGCAGAACACAATGCGTGACGCTCTTGTTGCAGGTATGAATTTGAACATCTTTAACAAGCATTCAGACAGAGTAAAGATGGCATGTATCGCCCAAATGATTAACGTGCTTCAGTCAGTAATGCTCACAGAGGGTGAAAAGATGATCAAGACTCCTACATACTATGTATTCAAGATGTATCGTCATCACCAGGGAGCAACACTTCTTGGCTCAGATTTACTGAACGGCGGAACAGTAGGCTCTGGCAAGAATGAACTTCCAAAGATTTTCGAGTCTGTATCAGAGGATGCAGATGGCGTTATTACTATTACCCTAACAAACAACTCTCTTGAATCATCAGAGGATGTTGATGTTCAGCTTACAAAAGACGGCGGCGCTTACAACGTATGTGAGGCTGTTTACGTAACAGGAAAGATGGCTGATCACAACACCTTTGATAATCCAGAGGTTGTAAAGGAACTAGAGTTTAAAGACTACAGCAAGACTTCAGATGGACTGAAGGTTACACTGCCAGCTTGCTCAGTAGTCAGCATAAGATTAAAGAAATAATAATAATCTTCTTTTTCATATCCTTCCATAAATATAAAACCAGCAATCAGGCTTAGCGGGGCTTGATGCTGGTTTTTATTTTATCTGTACATTAAAAATGACAGTGTAAGAGCAATGAAGTATGAAGTATTAACAATGATAAAGTTCTTAATTGCTGTAATAAAAGTTTTTGACTTTATCTGTTCTTTACGAAATACCCTTATATTTCTTTCTACTAGAGGAAATGAAAGTAAAAAGATGAGGGCAATAATAGGAAGAATTTTTAATGCAACCATTGCTATCACTGCGGCGTAGCATAAGTAGTAAAGAGTAGCAAAAACACGTACGCCATTTTTCTGTCCTATGTAAAAAATCAGAGTATGTCTATCTACAGCAACATCTTTTTCTAAATCACAAGTATTGTTAGCAACCATGATATTGGAAGTGGTAAATGTATTTACCAATGAGAAAAATAAAAAGCTTATCAATGGCCAAAGCATGAAGTGTACAGATAATACACCATTTTTATAGTCTAAAATAATGTATTCATCAGGATTATTGATATAAACCATCAGAAATGGAATAAACATGCCATAAGCAATACCTGAAAATACTTCCCCTAGAGGAATTCTCGAAATTGGCATAGGCCCAAAGGTATAAAAAATTCCAAGGCCAAAGCAGAGTGCTCCAAGTAGAAGAACAACAATGCCTGTTTTTAATGCCAGATAGAGTCCCATTACAGTGCTTATAAAGAGCATACATATTATAAGAAATAATGATACGTCTCGTCTGAAGGGAAGCATTTCAGGATAATCCTTACTATCAATATAGTTGTTGATTGCAGTGGTGGCTAAATCAAATATAAATGCCGCAATGCAGAAGATAATCATCAAAGGAATATTGATAGGTTGTTTCAAAAAGAGCATATACATAAGCGTATTTGCAAAAGCAAATGTGCTGGTAATCTTTGTTTGAATCTCTACAAACTTTAAAAACTTCTTAATCATAAATCTCTCCTATACATAAATTAGGTAATTATATTATACGAGCAGTTAGTCTTGTGAAACTTGGCAATAATAACACAAATTTCAATCAAAAGATAGTGCAAAATGCTATTTGTGAAAATTTAAACAAGTTCTATCTTGTCGCGCACAATACATTATGGTACAATTTGGTTCCGCAGTAATGCGTTGGAGAATATTAAAGAAAAGAAATTACTAGGAAGGAATGAATCATGATTAAGATTGTTGTAATCGGAGCAGGTTACGCAGGCGTTCTTGCCACAAAGAAACTTGAAAAGAAGCTTCGTAAGAAGAAGCTGGCTGATCTTACAGAAATCACTATCATCGATAAGCATCCATATCATACAATGCTTACCGAGCTTCACGAGGTAGCAGCTTGCCGTGTTGGTGAAGAAAGTATCAAAATGAACCTAAAGCAGATATTTGCCGGAAGAAAGGTAAATGTAGTTTTAGATGAAGTTACAAATGTAGACTTTAAAGAACAGAAGGTTAAGGGTAGAACAGAAGAGTATGATTACGACTATTTAGTAGTTGCAGCTGGTTCAAAGCCAACATACTTTGGTGTTGAAGGCGCAAAAGAAAACAGCTGGCCACTTTGGTCATATGACGACGCTGTAGCCCTCAGAGATAGAATTCACAACTGCTTCAGAATGGCAGCTGATGAAGTTGATCCTGCAAAGAGAAAAGAGCTTCTTAGCTTTTATGTTGTAGGTGCAGGATTTACAGGTGTTGAAATGGTAGGCGAGCTTGCTGAGTACACACCTATCCTTTGCAAGAGATTTGGTATCGACAGAGAAGAAGTTACTATCGTTGATGTTGATGGTTTATCTCGTCCAGTACCTATCTTGCCAGAAAAGCTTTCTAACAAAGTAGACAGACGTCTCAAGAAGATGGGTGTCGAAGTTGTTATGAATACAAGCGTTGTTGGCGTTGGCCAAGGCTCTATCAAGCTCAAGCAGAACGACAATGTTACTGAGCACGTAGCTGGAACAGTTATCTGGACAGCAGGTATCGAAAGTTCTGACCTTACATCAGAAATCGCATCTAGAGTACAGAGCGGCGGAAGAGGACGTATTCAGGTAGATGAATACCTTCGTTCAGTAGATTACGAAAACGTATATGTAATCGGTGACAACATGCTCTTTACAGCTCCAGGCGAGGAGCGTCCAGTTCCTCAGATGGTTGAGAATGCAGAACACTCAGCAGCTACAGTTTCAAAGAACATTGTGGCTGAGATTACAAAGTCTGGCGAGAAGGAATCTTACAATCCTAAGTTCCACGGTGTAATGGTTTGCGTAGGTGGACGTTACGGTGTTGCAAGAGGTGGATTAGCAAAGCACCAGATTAACTTTGCTTCATTCTTTGCTATGTTTGCAAAGCATTTTATCAATATTATTTATTTCATCCAGGTTATGGGATGGACAAAGATTATCAGCTACTTAAAGCATGAGTTCTTTACAATCAGAAATAATCGAAGCTTCCTCGGCGGACATTTTTCTAACAAGACACCAAGCTTTTTATTAGTTCCACTTAGATTCTGGCTTGGATGTGTTTGGGTATTCGAAGGTGTAATGAAGATTGTTGAGGGTTGGTTAACAACACCAATGCTTGCAGGCTTCTTCGGTGGAGCAAACTCATGGTTTGATTCACTTCTTGGACGTATTGATCCTGCAGCAACAGACGCAGTTGCTTCAGCTTCAACAGAAGTAGTTGATACAGTAGCTTCAGCATCTACAGCAGTAGCAGATGCAGCAGTTAGCACAGGAACAGTTCTATTTGATTTCAACCTAAAGATATTTGAGCTTATCCTTGTTTCTGGAACTGATTTAGCATCATCAACTATTTCAGATATTGCATTTAAGATTCAGGTTCCATTTGTAGACTGGTTCGTAAACAATGCAGTATTAGCTTCAGATGGTATGCAGATGTTTATGCAGATTGTTATTGTAATTATGCAGATTCTCATTGGTCTTGGACTTATGGGTGGATGCTTCACATTCCTGTCAGCAGGTGTTTCACTTGTACTTCAGGCAATGTTTGTTACAACAACAGGCTTATACTTAAATACATTCTGGATGATATTTGCAGGAATTGCAGTACTTATCGGTGGTGGTTACACAATCGGTATTGACTACTACTTAATGCCATTCTTAAAGAAGCATTGGAAGAACGTTAAGTGGGTAAGAAAGTGGTATCTATATAATGACTAATAATGTAGTAGATTTTGAGACTGCATTTGAACAAGTAAAAAAAGAAGTAGCAAAGCTTTTAACTAAAGGACCAAGCCTTATCAGCGGATATACATCCTATCTGACAGAGGCTACAGGCAAGATGATGAGGGCAAAGGCTGTTTTGGCATGCGCCATGGATGAAAACGACATGGTGCCAAGGGATGCAATTATTTTTGCAGCAGCTGTTGAGACTCTCCATCTGGCCACATTGGTTCATGACGATATCATGGATGATGCTGACACCAGAAGAGGTCAGATAACTCTTCAAAAGAAATCCGGCAAGCGAAATGCTGTGATTTGTGGAGATTATCTTTTAGCTTCAGCTATTAGAGAAATTGCCAGTGTAGATGACACAGATAAATACAAGGATTTTGATTTTTCAAAATATGTAGAGGCAATTGCTTTAGGGGAGCTTCGTCAGAATATCAACAACAGAAATTTTAGACTTGGAACTTTTAGATATCTATCTATCATAGATGGCAAAACAGCAGCACTTTTTGAGGCATCTTTCCATGCTGGTGCCATGGCTGGAAATGCCACAGAAAAAGAAATAAAGCTTTATCGTAGGCTTGGTCGATATACAGGAATTGCATTTCAGCTTACAGATGATTGCATCGATTATGAAGTGAGTGAGGATACAGCATTAAAGCCAGTTCAGTCTGATTTTGAAAATGGAGTAGTTACACTTCCACTTATTCATACATTTGAAGAGGATGCATCACTTGCTGAAAGAGCAGAAAAGGGTCTCATTTCTAAAGAAGAAATTTTGGAAGAAGTATCTAAGCATGGCGGAGTTGAATATACTCATAAGACTGCTGAAAGATACTATAAAAAAGGCGTTGAAGCCATAGAAGCACTTCAGCTCTCCGGTAAAAAGAGAGAGATTTTAGAAGGGCTCATTACAAAGGCCTATGTAGGTCTTAAAAAGTGATATTTGGGTGGTTTCACTACCAAATATATATTTCATCAAAAGTTATTTAAGGAAAGGAATGAAACGATGAAAAAGAGTTTAGTAGCACTTATGTGCGCAGGTGCTCTTTCAGCATCATTATTTGTAGGCTGTGGCTCTACAGATGAGGCTGCTACAGAGCAAACTCAGGCAACTGAGACAACAGAATCAACAACAGAAGAGGCAGCTCCAGCTGCTGTTGCTGCAGAAGGTGAGCTTCTCACAGGTATTGGTACAAGCGTAGCAATCGACAGCTCAGCAGACGCTACTGCAGATGCTGATGGTACAGCACAGGTTGACGCAACAATCGCTGCTGTAACAGTTGATTCAAACGGTGCAATCGTTGAGTGTGTTATCGATATCGCTCAGACAAAGATTGGTATCAGCGCTGACGGAAAGATCACATCTGATCTTGACGCAGAGTATCCTTCAAAGAGAGAGCTCGGCGATGATTACGGAATGAAGGTTGCTTCTGCAATCGGTAAAGAGTGGTATGAGCAGGCAGATGCTTTTGCTGCATGGGCAGTAGGTAAGACAGCATCTGATATTAGCAACATGGCAATTACAGAAGGAAAAGCTGGTGATGAGGATCTTGCAGCTTCTGTATCTATCCATGTAACAGGCTTCCAGGCTGCAGTTCTTGAGGCTATGGATACAGCTGTAGCTGGTGGGGCAGTTGCAGGTGATAAGCTTGGTCTTGGTCTTACAACAAACATTGCAAAGTCAACAGATGCTACTGCAGATGCTGATGGTGTAGCTGAGGCTTACACAACAATCTCTGTTCTTACAGTAAATGGTGATGGCGTAATCACAAGCTCACTTATCGATGCTGTTCAGGCAAAGGTTACTTTCGATGCTAATGGTGCAATCACAGCTGATACATCAGCTGACGTACCAAGCAAGAACGAACTTGGTGATGCTTACGGTATGAAGGCTGCTTCTTCAATTGGCAAGGAGTGGAATGAGCAGGCTGCTGCTTACGCTGAGTACACAGTTGGAAAGACTGTAGACGAAGTAAACGGTACAGCAGTAGAAGAAGGACGTGCAACAGATGCTGACTTAGCAGCTTCTGTATCAGTTCACATCACTGATTTCAACACAGCTATTACAAAGGCTGTTGCAAGTGCACAGTAATTAATTTACAATTTGTAATGTAGGGAGTGTATTTACTACACTCCCTCTATTTTTTTGTGAGTGAGTAGATTATGGATAAGAAAAAGATATTTGGATGCTTAGCAGTAGTCGCATTGATTGCTTTTATAGTATTTATAAAATTTAGTGGAGATGGTCAGAGTGAGGCCCTCACAGAAAAGACCAAGTACAATGCCACATTCTTAGATATATTTGATACAAGAACAGAGATTGTTGGTTACGCTGATTCAGAAGAGGAATTCGCAGAGATGGCTCAGCAACTTAAGGACCAGCTTATCATTTACAACAATCTATATGATATTTATAACGATTATGATGGTGTAAATAATATAAAGACAATCAACGATAATGCAGGAGTTGCGCCTGTAGAGGTGGACCAGGCTATTATCGATATGCTCAAGTTTAGCCAGGATATGTACTATGAAACAGACGGCAGAGTAAATGTTGCCATGGGTTCTGTGCTTTCGATTTGGCATCGCCACAGAGAAATCGGCATGGATGATCCAGAACGTGCTACACTTCCTACAATGGAAGAGCTTGAGGCAGCAGCAGAGCATACAGATATAAACAATCTTATAATTGATGATGAAAACAATACTGTATATCTTTCAGATCCAGAAATGTCACTTGATGTGGGAAGTACTGCCAAGGGATATGCAGTTCAGAAGACTTTGGAATATGCCAGGGAGCAGGGAATGAACAACGTTCTTCTTAGCTTAGGTGGAAATGTTCAGGGCATTGGTGGTAGAATCGATGGTAGCAATTTCAAGCTTGGCATCCAGAATCCAGATATGGACGGTGAGCAGGAATATCTGAAAACTGTAGAAATCCAAGATGGACAGTGTGTAGTTTCAAGTGGTGATTACCAAAGATTCTATGAGGTTGATGGAAAGGTTTACTGTCACATTATCAATCCAGATACACTTTTTCCATCTGATACATTTGGTCAGGTTTCCATTCTCACAGACGATTCCGGAAAGGCAGATGCTTTTTCAACTGCTGTGTACAACATGACTCTGGAAGAAGGTATGGATTTTGTAAATAGCCACGATGGAGTTGAGGCTATGTGGGTGGACCACGAAGGGAATATCTATTATTCCGACAATTTTGAAGAAAGTATTGTAGAGTAATTATGAAGAAAAATGATTTAAAATTAATAGTAACTGTTTTAGCAGTAGCTGTTGTATTCTGGCTTGGCATGAGCTTGTATCAGAAATACAACACGGCAAATCAGGCTTATGTATTAGTTACTATAGATGGAGTGGAGTACGGCAAGTATCCTCTTAATAAGGATACTACCGAAAGAATAGAATTCGAAGATGGTTCTTACAACGTTCTTGAGATTAAGGATGGGGAGGCTCAGATTTCCGAAGCCAGCTGCCCAGATCAAATCTGTGTAAAACATATGCATATTCATTACTCAAAAGAAATGATAGTTTGTCTTCCAAATGGATTGATAGCAGAAATTGTTAACGGTGAGGAAAGAGATATTGATGGTTCTACCCATTAATAGTCTTGCAGGTATAGATTATGAAAACAAATAAGGTGGCACTACTTGGGTTATTTATTGCCCTTGCTTTTGTTCTTTCCTATATTGAGTTTTTACTTCCATTTAGCATCGGAATTCCAGGAGCCAAAATTGGTCTGGCAAATCTTGCTGTGGTAGTTGCTCTTTTTATTATCGGAAAAAAGGACGCTCTAGTATTATCAATCATAAGAGTGTTATTAGTAGGGCTTACATTTGGCAATCTTGCTATGACAATGTATTCAATAGCAGGAGCAGCTCTGTCATATTTAATGATGCTTATTGGCATGAAAACAAAAAAGCTTTCAATCACAGGCGTTAGCGTGCTTGGTGGTGTATTTCACAACGTAGGCCAAATCATAGTAGCTATGCTTGTTCTTGAAACGGCTGGTTTGATTTATTATTTACCATTTTTAGTAATCATTGGAACTATTTCTGGTGTAGTAATCGGAGTTTTAGCGGCAATGATTGTGGAAAGGTTACGTAGAAACCTCAGGTTTTAAATCTGAGGTTTTTTTGTTACGCAAAAGATAGTATAATATAGTATTATATAAAATATTTTAAGGCGGTCTTATGAGATATATAAACATGTCCCAGTTGGAACCAGGTATGAAGCTTGGTTCGGAAGTATTTGATTCATATGGGCGAGTTTTGCTTGGAGGGAAAGCAGAACTTACAAAAGAATACATAGACAGATTAAAATCACTTGGATTTGACGGATTATACATATCAGATGAGCTTTCAAAGGATATCGAAGTAGAACCAATCATCTCGCCAGTCTTGCGAGGTAAAGGTATAGATTGTGTCCGCAGGCAGGATATTGATGGATGTATGATAGTTGCCAAGGAAATGGTTGAGGAGATTCTATCAAAGGCTTCTATCACCATTGATATGAATGACTTGCGTGAGACAGATGACTATACATATTCTCATTCAGTCAATGTGGCGCTTTATTGTGCAATTATCGGTCTTTCATTAGACTACGATGAAAAGGCTCTTGAAGAGCTGGCATTGGCAGGACTTCTTCATGATCTTGGCAAAATGGCTATTCCTAGTGAAATCTTAAATAAAGAGGGACGCTTAACCCAGGAAGAGTATCAGATAATGAAAAGTCATGCTCAGATGAGTTACGACATGCTTAAAGAAAGATGGGATGTTACACCTAATGTTAAGGTGGCGGTGCTTTTCCATCATGAAAATGTGGATGGTAGTGGTTATCCAAGAGGGATTACAGCTGAGGACATGACAGACTACACCAAAATCATCCATGTGGCAGATGTGTTTGATGCACTATTATCAAAGAGGCCGTATAAGAATCCTTATTCTGCATATGAGGTTTCTGAATATATGATGGGTGCTTGTGGAATCATGTTTGACAGGGATGTGGTTATGGCTCTTCTCAAACATGTGCCACTTTATCCTAAGGGTACTGAAATGATTATGTCAGACGGTAGACATTGCATCATTGTTGAAAACAGTGGCTTCCACAATTTACGACCAATCATCAGGCTTATGGATGGCACCACAATCGATCTAACAGAAAAAGATTATCTTAATATCACATTGGTTGCGGCAGCTAGTGCAGATTCTTTCTCTCGAGAATCAGAGGAAGAGCGTAATGTTATGATTCAAGCTTATGAAAGATACAAAGTCATGGTGGTAGACGACATGATGACTAATCTCCAAATGGCGAGGGGAATTTTGGAGTATTTCTACGACTTGACTCTTTTAAAGAATGGTAATCAGGCTATTAAGTATTTGGAAAAGAATGAGCCAGTGGATGCCATTGTTATGGATGTTGATATGCCGGGACTTGATGGCGTAGAGACAGCCAGAAGAATCAGGGAACAGTTACACTTGGAAATACCGATTCTGTTTGTTACTGCTTTAAATGACAGTGAAACAGTGAAAAGGTGTAGAGAAGTGGGAGCTAGCGGTTATATAGTTAGACCGTTTCAGCCTACATTTATCAAATCCGAGTTAAAGAGAATTATTACAGGACGAGGAGATGCTGAATAATGAACGGGGTGTTTACTTTATCATACTTACTTAATGTAGTATGTGTAGCAATTGGGTTTTTCACATTTATAAAGCTAGTATCAAATGATGTTTATCTTAGCAGACACAGAATACTGCCTACTATAGCAGGAATTATCACTGTGTACGATTTCTATCTGTGTATTATTCCATTTGTTCATAGTCAGGATACAGTGGATTTCTTACATCTGCTATGCGACATGTGTGCATTGGTCATCATGTTTATGATGTTTTTCTATTTCTTGTTTATAAAAACACCTAAAAATGTGGCCGTTATAATAACAATTGCAGTTACCATAATGATTGCTCTATGTGTATACGATTTTATAGAGTATTATTTTGGAATTCCAAAGCAAGTTGATGGAGATATGCTTGCAATAATATTTGTATTCATGGCTTCAGTAATAGTTGAGCTTAAAACACCATCAAAAGCATATTTTGACAGAATTGATATTATCGTTGGAAGATACATGCTTTTGGCATTTATAGTTGCTATTACAGGATATTTTTTGCACGACTATTTACTAGGAATGGATGCAATAAGATCTGTAGCATTTGCAATTGATTGCGTCATTTTCTTCTGGCTTGCTATGTCAAACAGAATTGAAGATACAGCAACAATTCTTAAATCAACTATTTTTGATAGAACTGAACGCCCAATAGCTCTTGTAAACTCAGAGTTTTATATTATCGATGCCAATCAAAAGGCAATGGAGCTTTTTGCTGATGGCGAGGGAATAGGTTTTGCTTTTGAGGATGGAACAACAGAAAGCAAATTCGTCCTTGCGGAAAACATGGTAAAAAGAGAAAGAAATGACAGCGAGTATTATGCCTGCGAAAGATGGTATAGAGTACATTACGCGCCTGTTACAGAGGGGCAAGAAGTAAAGGGCTATATCATTTCAGCTGTAGATATTACTCAAGAACATAAAGAAGCTACTAATGCCAAGAAAGAAACGGCACGAAAGAGTCAATTCTTGGCACATATGTCTCATGAACTTAGAAGTCCACTTCATGCCATTATGGGGGTAAGCGATATTCTTGCCACAAAGAAGGATATCTCAGAAAAGAACAAGAATCTTATTTCTAATATTAAGAGGGCTTCTGAAAACTTGCTTGAGTTAGTAAATTCAATTCTTGATTATAGCAAGCTTGAAGCTGGTAAGTTTGAATTTACAGAAAAGGAATATGATTTAAATGCCAACCTGGAGGATATGGCATACTCCACAATATTAAATATACAGTCAAAGCCAATCGACTTCAATTTGGCTATCACATCATCTTACCCTAGATATTTGTTTGGAGATGCAATTAGAGTAAGAGAGATTTTCCAAAATATCTTTTCAAATGCGGTGAAGTATACAGACAAGGGAACCATTCACGCTGAGATTTCCTTTGAAGAACTTGATGATGGCAGAGTAAGAGTTGATTTTTCAGTTGCAGATACAGGTCAGGGAATGTCTCCAGAACAGCTTGAAGAGGTGTTCAATGAGTACGTTTCATCCGCTGATGGAGTAGATACAGAAGGAACAGGTCTTGGTCTTGCCATTACTCGTCAGCTTGTTGCAAAGCTTGGTGGCTCAATCACAGCCGAAAGCGATGGAATATCTGGTTCTGTATTCAAGGGTTACTTCTATCAGAAACAGTGCGGCGGTGAGCGATTGATGGAGCGTGTTCTCAATAGAAGAACACTCTTAAATCCAAATCAGGGCTTCCACGGCTTACCAGAAAAGGTTGACTACATCTATCCTAGAGCCAGGGTGCTTGTGGCTGATGATATGCGTATCAATCTGGAAATTATGCAGCAGTTCCTCTTACCATGGAAATGCGAAGTTATTACTGTGCCAGATGGTGCATCTGCCATCGATGCAGTCAAGGACAATCGCTACGATTTAGTATTTTTAGATCAGATGATGATGCCAGTCAGTGGCTCGGAAGCTTGCAAGAAGATTCGTGAGTTTTCTAATGTGCCAATTGTTCTCGTTACTGCAAATTCCGAAGAAAACGCAAGACATGTTGTGGCTGAATATGGTTTCAGCGATTTCCTTGCAAAGCCAATTCTTGGTGTTAAGCTTCAGGAAATCATGGATAAGTATATGCCAAAGGATTTGGCAGAAAAGAACGACAGGGAAACAGTAGTTTCTGTTGTCACACGAAATCGTCAAAACAGTAGTGTATATCAAAAGACTTTGGATACATTCGTTAAGGAAATGCAGCCACTTCTTTTGAACTTACCTAACTATCGTAAAAACGATAAGGAAATGTTTAAGGTAAAGGTACATGGCATAGGTGGCGTCAGCAAACAAATTGGCAGAGAAACTTTTGCCGAGCAGGCTCAGATAATGGAGATGGCAGCAAAGTCAGAAACATGGAGCTATGTTGATGCACATATGGATGAGTTCCTTAATGCGCTTTGCGAAGTAGTTGAGGATGCCACAAAGGAGCTTACTCAGCTTGCACCAAATGGTATAGAGGAGCAAATCGAAATAATAGACAGTTCTAATGAAGATGTAACAGATATTCTTAAGGAACTGCTGGATGCTTTTGATAAATATGATTTGAACGCTATAGAAGAGGCACTTGAAAAGCTTGATAAGAGCGAAAAAAATCAAGAATTATTAGCACTTTATGGCACTTTGCGGGAGGCCTACGACAACCTGGAATACGAAGAAGGTACTCAGATTTTGGAGGAATATCTTCAGTTAAAATAATTGAGCGTGTTGCAATTCAATAATGTGTTGCGTTATACTCAAACAGGTTGAAAATAATTTTATGGAATAGGATGGTTTATGGGAGATTTTATTATTAGCTGCTGTTCTACAGCGGACGTGACAGAAGAGTTTTTAAAGGAGAAGAACATTGAGCATATCTGCTTTCACTATTATTTAGATGACAAGCCATATGTAGACGATTTATTCAAATCAATGTCTCCACAGGATTTTTATGGCGCTATGGTTGAGGGCGCAATGACAAAGACATCTCAGATTAATGCAGATGAATTTACAGCATATTTTAGAAAGTTTTTAGAGCAGGGGAAGGATGTTATCCATTTAACACTTGCCAGCGGTATTTCAGGTGTTATCAATTCTGCAAGAATCGCAGCAGAGGAGCTTAGAGAAGAGTTCCCTGACAGAAAGCTTGTAGTATTCGATAGCCTTACAGCATCAGCTGGTTATGGTTTATTCATGGATAAGCTTGCTACACTTCGTGATGAAGGATACAGCTTCGATGACTTAGTTAAGTGGACAGCTGATCATATTCAGAATCAGAACACATGGTTCTTCACTACAGACCTTACATTCTTTATCAGAGGTGGTCGTATATCAAAGATTTCTGGATGGTTTGGTACAGCTCTCAATATTTGCCCACTTTTAAATGTCAACGATGAAGGAAAGCTTATTCCAAGACAGAAGTGCCGTGGTAAAAAGATGGTTAAGAAGGCAGCTCTTGCAGCAGTAAAAGAGCGTATTGAAAATGGTGAAGATTACGATCAGAATATCTTCATCACTCACTCTGTTTGCTACGATGATGCTAGAGAAATGGCCGATATGCTTGAGGAAGCATTCCCTAAGATGAAAGAGAAAATCCGTATTTTCGATATTGGTCCTACTATTGGAGCACACACTGGTCCAGGTACAGTAGCAATTGGATTCTGGGGCAGAGAAAAAGAGAGATAAATTATGAAAGAGAAAATTAAAAGCCTAAGACTAAATATTACAATATCTGCACTACTCAGTGTTATTATTGGTATTATGCTTTTGATATTTCCAGAGGAAAGCTTAATAACAATTAGCCGAGTTATTGCATGTATTATTGTTTTGGCTGGTATATCAGTGATAATCAGCCAGATTTATGAATTTGGAATGAATGCACTTGGAATAGTTGTTGGAGCTATTCTAGCAATAATTGGTGTATGGATTTTTAAAGCACCATCTTCAATTGTTTCTATCATTCCTATCGCCATCGGAGTAATCCTTATTGTACATGGTGTTATGGATTTAGGAATGTCAATCGAAGCAACAAAAGCCCATGCCCCTCGAGTTTGGATATCATATATTTTTGCTGTATTAAAAATGGCCCTTGGTGTCGTTTGCATTATGGCAGCTTTTAAGCTGGTAACGGTGGCTGTTCAGGCTATTGGTATTATGCTTATATATGATGGAATTGCAGATTTTGGTATTGTTCACAAGGTTAGAAAAGCAACAGGCTCTGTTGTAGATGGAACAATTACCCGAGAGGAAGATATATAATGGGTCAAATGGAATTTAAAATGGAACGCACAGGTCTCCTTAATATAGGAGACGTGCTTTCCATCACAGAATACGAGCTGCCTAATTCATACTATTATGTGTTAGGCAGGTCTTTTGCTATGTCGGCAAATTACACAACTTTGGAACGTATTAAGGCCAAAGAGGGAAAAGTGGTAGATGTAAAAGAGACCCCTAAGGGCTTCTATGTTACAGTTGAATATCAGGATTCTTAAGGAGATATATGAATAATCAATCGCAGAATGCAATAGATATTGTTCTTGCTGAAAGCTTAAAAGAGCTTGCTAAAACAAAACCTATTGAGAAAATTACAATTAAAGAGATTACTGATAAGGCGGGCGTAATTCGTCCAACATTCTACAATCACTTTCAGGATAAATACGAACTGCTTGAATGGATTACCGTCAATGAATTGTTTAGACCTATAGATCCGCTATTGTCCAATGGGATGTTAAAAGAGGCAATCACTTTTGTGCATACTACTATGGAAAAGGAAAAGGATTTCTATAAGCGTGCAGCACAGTTGGAGGGACAGAATTCTTTCAACGAAATATACAACAGATGCGTTGCAAATGCTGTTCAAAAATATATTGATGTTGAAAGCCTTGTACAGATGGCCGATTATAAATGGCTCTCCAAAGAGCTTGTGGCAGAGTTTTTAGGCCACTCTATTAGCTGGATTACAATTCAGTGGATTAAACGAGGCATGACAGTACCAGTTGAAGAATTAACAGATGTTTACGTTAAATTGTTCCATAATTCGCTGATTGAAATAGTTTCAAACAAGTAGAATACAAATATATTACATTGTATCTTGCTAACAAACATGGTTTGGTGGTTGAATATTTTAGTAAATAAAAATTAGAGATATTATAAAGATATATTAGGAACGGAGTTAGGAAATATATGAGCTGGTTGGAAAACCTGCTGATGATAGCAGGTATTTTATTAGATGTATTTGCCGCTATGGAAATACAAGGAGCTATGATTGCTCGTATTAGAAAGCGCACCATAGTTATCGCATGTACCGTTGTGGCAGGGTTGGAATTGATTTTTTATTTTATTGGTTTTGTTATTTGCAGACTGCTTGCTATAAACGGATATGTGTCAGATCCTATGAATTACGGCGAGATAGTAGCAGTTGTAGTATTAGCATTTCTTGGTATTCGTCTTATTGCAAAGGCTATCAAGAGAGAATTCATACAGGAAAAGCGCAAGGATGTTCTTAGAGTTTGGGATTACATCAAAATTGTTGTTGTCTCATGCATCTATACAGCAGCTGCAGGATGTGCATGCGGCCTTGTAGGAACTACAATCTGGCAGATTATAACCATCATTCTTCTTATTTCAGTATTGATGGTTTTAGCAGGCCTTTACACAGGTCTTCACTTCGGATTCGAAATGAAAACAGTTGCATACGTAGCTGGCGCAGCTCTTTTATGGGGCGTTGGCGCAGAGATATTTTTACACAGAGTTATAGAGATTATCTAAAAAAGAGCTTACAGATTTCTGTAAGCTCCTTTTTTTATGCAAGTGAATTATATGGATCGATTTTCTTAAGGATGGAATCCTTTAAAAGCATTTCACTGCTTGATACTTTACTTTTTAGGAATTCAAGCTTTTGGTCTTGACCATTTTCTCTATAGTAATCAGCCAGAAGAGTGTAGGTTTCGCTGATATCGGAGCCGATACCTACAGCAAATTCCAGTGTCTCAAGAGCATCCTTGTGAAGCCCTGCTTCCTTAAGGATTTTAGCGTAAGAATTAAGCAAAACGCATACCCGGTCGAAGTCCTCGCCAATCTTTGTCATAGTTTCAAAATTAGGCACGCCATATTCTAGTTTTAAATCTGTGTTTGTCTTTCCAGAAAGGTTTAAAAGCTTGTGTGTAGACAATTCTTGAAGTTCATTTTCGATTTCAAGAACTTTTGGGTCATCAGTAAAATTTAATGGAAATTTCTCTATTGGAATGGTAATATATCTTAGATTAGATATATCTTTTGCAGGGGTTATATTGGCGGCCCTTTCGCGGTCCCAAAAATCTTTCTGCTGTTTTTCTTGTTTAGCATCAAGACTCTTTATTCTAAAGGTCAGCCAAATTAAGAATATTAAGAAAAAAGGTAAAATCGGGAAGCCCATGGTTTCTCCTTTACATATTAAGTGAGGTATTTATATGAAGCGTTCTAAGAAGCATCAAATAATCGCAGGAGCAATCCTTGTAGTAGTGCTTGTATGCATGGTATTTACCACATTCGCTGCTGCTATAATCTAAGTTTACTTTGCGCACAATCTAATGTAAAGAGGATTTTGTTATGAATAGAAAGAACATATTACCTATATTATTGGCAGCAAGCATGGTTAGTGGTCTTTTTGCAAATACTACCTTTGTTCAAGCAGATGAAATAGAAGAATCTGAAGCATCCGTATCTGATGAAGAGCTTGCCAATGAAGAGGCTGAATCAGCAGTTTCAGATGAAACTGATGACAGAATTATCCCAGATGGCATCACCATCGAAGGAATATCAGTTGGTGGAATGACTGTTACTGAGGCAGATGCAGTAGTAGCTGATTATTTTTCACAGTATGATGATGTTGAATTCACTCTATCAGCTAATGACCAGACTATATCTGCTACTGGAGCAGACCTTTGCATCGGGGCTAAAAATAGCGACGTTACAGTAAAGGCTGCCACATATGGCTCATATGGTAATTTCGGTGAGAGATTCAAAGCATCACAGGATTTAGCAGAAGGTCGTACAAAGGATTTTGCTTTATCACTTGGAGTTGATAAGGATGGAGTTATCCTCTATCTTAATTCAGCATCTACACAGGTAAATGACGAAGCCAGTGATGACTATCTTACCAGAGAAAACGGAGAATTCGTATTCCATGAAGGAACATCTGGTGTAGTCGTTCAGATTGAAGAATCAGCAGCTATCATTGTTGATTATATTGAAAATAGCTGGGATGGAAGCGCAGCTACAATAGCACTTGCTACTGAGGTCAAAGAACCTAGAGGAAGCAAGGAAGAGCTTGCGGAAATCACAGATTTACTTGGAAGCTACAGCACAGACTACAGTTCATCATCTGCAGCTCGTAAAAATAACGTTGCAAATGGTGTTGGATTTATTAACGGCACAATCCTTTATCCAGGGGATGAATTTTCAGTGCTTAATACAATCACCCCATTCTCAGCGGAAAATGGCTATATGCTTGCAGGCTCATACGAAAACGGAACTACTGTAGAGACTTACGGCGGTGGTATTTGCCAGGTTTCTACTACTTTATATGGTGCAGTGAGAGAGGCGGAATTAGAGGTAATCACTCGTTCATGTCACTCTATGATTGTCACATACGTACCACCTTCACAGGATGCAGCTATTGCAGAATCTGGTGGAAAGGACTTCCAGATTCGAAACAATAAAAATTATCCTATCTATATCGAAGGATATTGCGATGGCAACAATGCTTATTTCAATATCTACGGTAAGGAAGAGGATGACGCTGGTCACAGCGTTGAATACGAGACAGAAATTACAGGTGTGAATGTTCAGGCAACCACATGGGTCGCAGATCCAAATGTGCCACTTGGAAAGATGACTACAACAGTCAGTGGACATACAGGATACACTGCTCGTCTTTGGAAGATTGTTTATGAAAATGGCGAGGAAGTAAGTCGTGATGTTTACAACAACAGCCGTTACAATCCATCCAACAGAACAGTTACTGTAGGTATAGCATCGACAGATCCAAATCTTTCATATGCTATGCTTCAGGCGGTGAACACACAGGATGCAGCCACAATCGCAGCAGCTATTTCCATGTATGCACCAGGAGTAGTTAATTCAACACCATTTGAAATCACTCCAAAGTATTCTGTTACAAATCCAACAACGGACACAACAACAGACACAACAACAGACACCACTACAGATACAACTACAGACACTAATACAGACACAACAGTTACAGACAACTCAGAAATATAATTATGGAAATTGGAAAATTACCAGAGAGCGTTCTTAAGCGCTCCGTCATTAAACAACTACATGTAAAACGACCAGAGGTTGGCAATGGCCCAGGAATTGGCGAGGACTGTGCCACACTGAGCGTTGGCCCAGACGAAGAAATCGTTCTTTCCACTGACCCAATTACCGGTACAGCATCCGATATTGGTGAGCTTGCAGTTACCATTTCTGTAAATGACTTGGCAAGTGCAGGTGCAGAGCCTATCGGCATCCTTCTTACAGTGCTTCTCACACCACGTATGAGAGAAGCAAAGCTAAAGGCCATCATGGAACAGGTGGATGCAGCATGCAAACGCTACAATGTACAGGTTATCGGCGGTCACACAGAGGTTACAGAGGCTGTCAATCAGCCACTCATTTCAGTGACAGCAGTAGGCAAGGTCAAGAAAGGCCAGATGATTTCTACAGGTGGGGCAAAGCCAGGCATGGATATTGTTCTCACAAAGTGGATTGGCCTTGAAGGAACATCCATCATCGCAAAGGACCACGAAAAGGAACTGTTAGAGCGCCTTCCACAGTCGTTGATTGACACAGCAAAGAGCTTTGATCAGTATCTTAGCGTTCTTCCAGAAAGCCGCATCGCTGTGGAGCATGGCGTAGCAGCTATGCACGATGTTACTGAAGGCGGCATATTTGGTGCACTTTGGGAGATGGGAGAGGCCTCAGGCGTTGGCCTTGATGTTGATTTAAAAGCCATTCCAGTAAAACAGGAGACCATCGAAGTCTGCGAGTTTTTCGGAATTAATCCATACGAGTTAATTTCTTCAGGAGCGATGCTAATCGCAACCGAGGATGGCAATGGGCTTGTTAGAAAGCTTCGTGATGCGGGGGTAGCATCCGCCATTATCGGGAAGTCCAACTCTTCGAATGATAAGCGTGTAATAAATGGTGATGAGGAACGATTCCTTGAGCCACCAAAGACAGACGCATTGTATAACGTACATTAGCTAAGAAAGTTTAGGGGTGATTATAATGAGAGAAAAGATTTTAACTTACATTGAACATAACAGTAGGATTGATTTAGCAGATTTAGCCATGATGCTTGGTACAGACGAGGCTACAATCATGAACGAGCTTGAGGCAATGGAAAACGAGCACATCATTTGCGGCTATCCTACTCTTATCAACTGGGATAAGGCAAGCGTAGAAAAGGTATCAGCTCTTATTGAGGTACGTGTTACACCTCAGAGAGGTATGGGTTTTGATAAGGTGGCTGAGCGCATCTACAACTATCCTGAAGTTGATGCTGTTTATTTGATCTCAGGAAGCTATGATTTCATGGTTTCAATTGAGGGCCACACACTTAGAGAGGTTGCAGATTTTGTTTCTGCTAAGCTTTCTCCACTTGATTCAGTGCTTAGTACACAGACTAACTTTGTCCTTAAGAAATACAAGGACCACGGCATAATTATGGCGGAAAAGCATGTTGATGAGAGGGAGAAGGTGAGCTTATGAGAAATCCTTTAAATCAAACTATTACAGAAATTAAGCCATCTGGTATCCGTAAGTTTTTCGACATTGTTGCAGAAATGCCAGATGCTATTTCCCTTGGTGTTGGCGAGCCAGACTTTGATACACCATGGAAGGTTAGAGACGAAGCAATCTATTCTCTTGAGAGAGGACGTACATTCTACACCTCAAACTCAGGTTTAAAAGAGCTTCGTATTGAAATCGCTGATTTTTTAAAGCGCCATTATAATCTAGAATACAATCCACTTACTGAAATGCTTATGACAGTCGGTGGTTCAGAAGGTATCGACATAGCTCTTCGTGCTATGCTTGATCCAGGTGACGAGGTTCTTATTCCACAGCCTAGCTATGTTTCTTATGAGCCTTGTACCATTTTGGCAGGTGGTAAGCCAGTGCCTATCAATCTTAAGGAAGAAAACGAATTCAGACTTAAGCCTGATGAGCTTGAGGCAGCCATCACAGACAAGACAAAGCTTCTTATCATGCCTTTCCCAAACAACCCTACAGGTGCTGTTATGGAAAAAGAAGATTTGGAGCCAATCGTAGAGCTTGTTAAAAAATACGATTTATTTGTTCTCACAGACGAAATCTACGGAGAGCTTACATACACTGGTGAAGGACATGTTTCAATTGCCAGCTTCCCAGGAATGAAGGAAAGAACAATTTACATCAATGGCTTTTCAAAGAGCCATGCTATGACTGGATGGAGATTGGGATATGTATGTGCACCAGAAATCCTTGTAAAGCAGATGACAAAGATTCATCAGTTTGCTATTATGTGTGCACCTACAACAAGTCAGTATGCAGCTGTTACAGCTATTCGCGATTGCGACGAGGACGTTGCAAATATGCGCGAAGAGTACAATGACAGACGTAGATATCTTGTGAATCGTTTCAAGAAAATGGGAATTAAATGTTTTGAGCCATACGGCGCATTCTACATTTTCCCATCGATTGCAGAATTCGGAATGAGTTCAGAAGAATTTTGTACAAAGCTTCTTCGCGAAAAGGAAGTTGCGGTAGTTCCAGGTACAGCATTTGGAGCGAGTGGTGAAGGAAATGTGCGTATTTCTTATGCATATTCTCTGGAAAATCTCAAGCGTGCCATGGACCGCATTGAAGAGTTCGTGGAAGAATTGAGAGCGAATTAATTTAGAAAGAGTAAGTAAAAATGTTAAATATTGTATTACATGAGCCCGAAATTCCAGCAAACACTGGAAATATTGGGCGTACATGCTGTGCCACAGGCACACGTCTTCATCTGATTGAGCCACTTGGTTTTGTGCTCACAGACAAGACTGTGAAAAGAGCCGGCATGGATTATTGGGATAAGCTTGAAGTTTTCCGATATGATGATTGGGAAGATTTCAAGGCAAAGAATCCTGATGCAAAGGTTTATATGGCTACTACAAAAGCCAAAAAGACACATACCCAGGTGAATTATGAACCAGACTGCTACATTATGTTTGGCAAGGAATCAGCAGGCATCCCTGAAGAAATCCTTGTTGAAAATGAGGAGAATTGCGTTCGTATTCCAATGGGACACGATATTAGATCACTTAATTTATCAAATTCAGTTGCTGTTGTTTTATACGAGGCACTGAGACAGAATGATTTCCTCGGACTTGAAACTGAGGGCAATTTGCATAGACTCAACTGGAAGGAATAGTGGGTACCATGGCAATAATAAGGTCAAAAGAATTAGTACATGAATATATCAGACGTGACGAAGAGGGCAATGTGGAGAGCATTCAGCTTGCCCTCGACCACGTTAATCTTAACGTTGAACCAGGACAGTTCATATCTATTTTAGGACACAATGGTTCAGGCAAATCTACATTCGCAAAGCACATTAATGCGCTTCTTACTCCATCAGAAGGTACAATCTGGGTAGACGAGATGAACACATCTGATGATGAGTACACATTTGCAGTACGTCAGACTGCAGGTATGGTTTTCCAAAATCCTGATAATCAAATAATAGCCAGTGTTGTAGAAGAAGACGTGGCTTTCGGACCAGAAAACATCGGCGTTCCTACAGAACAGATTGTGGAACGCGTTGATAAGTCTTTAAAGATGGTTGGAATGACGAAGTATAAAGCTCATTCTCCAAACAAATTATCAGGTGGACAAAAACAAAGAGTAGCAATAGCAGGTGTTATGGCAATGGAGCCAAAATGTATCATTTTGGATGAGCCAACAGCCATGCTTGATCCTGATGGACGAGCAGATGTGCTTCGTGCAGTTCACACTCTTAATCGTGAAAAGGGAATCACTGTTATCCTGATTACTCACTACATGGAAGAGGTTGTTGATTCTGACTATGTCTACGTAATGGAAAAGGGCAAGGTCTTTATGGAAGGCAAGCCAAGGGAGATTTTCAAGGATGTTGAGCTTCTCAAGGAGCACAGCCTTGATGTTCCTCAGGTTACACTTCTTGCTCATGAGCTTAGAAAAGCAGGTCTTAATCTACCAGAATGCGTCCTTACAAGAAAGGAACTTGTAGATGCTCTCACACAGCTTGGGATGAAAAAGGCAGCGGCTGCACAGACTATAGAAAAGCCAGCGGCAGAAGCAGATGCCGATAAAAAGAACGTGTTAATACTTGATCATGTTTCATACAAGTATTCTCCAAATACAGCATATGAAGTAAAGGCTCTTGATGATGTTAATCTCTCTATAAAAGAGGGAGAGTTCATCGGTATCATAGGCCATACAGGTAGTGGTAAATCTACTCTAGTGCAGCATTTGAATGGATTGGAAAAGGCTACCGAGGGGACAATCTACTACAATGGTCAGGATATCTACGACAAGGATTTTGATATCAGAGACTTACGTACACAGGTAGGAATGGTGTTCCAGTATCCTGAACATCAGCTTTTTGAAACTACTGTTTTCAAGGATGTTCAGTATGGTCCAAAGAATCAGGGACTTGATGAAAAGGAGCAAATCAAGAGAGCATACGAGGCCCTCGGTTTGGTTAAGCTTCCAGAAGAATTATATCTTGCATCGCCATTTGAGCTTTCAGGTGGACAGAAGCGTAGAGCTGCTATCGCTGGTGTAATTGCAATGAAACCGGCAGTGCTTATTTTGGACGAGCCAACAGCAGGTCTTGACCCAAAGGGAAGAGATGATATACTTGGTCTTATTTCCGATATGCATGAAAAACGAAAAGATACAGTTATTTTGGTTTCTCATTCCATGGAGGATGTGGCCAACTACGTTGATAGAATCATCGTAATGGATGCAGGTCGCCCAGCTTTCGATGGCACACCAAAGGAAGTCTTTGCTCACTACAAGGAGCTTGAAAAGATGGGACTTGCCGCTCCACAGGTAACATATGTTATGAATGATTTAAAGGAAATGGGTTATGATGTTGATGCCTCTGCAACAACAGTTTCAGAAGCAACAGAATCCATTTTAAAAGCTTGTAAATAATAGCCGAGACCTTATTGGCTTGGACTAAAAAAGGATTATAAATATGCTACGAGAAATTACATTAGGACAATATTATCCAGCAGAATCAGTTCTTCATTCATTGGATCCAAGAGTGAAGCTGTTTTCTACTCTGGTTTTTATCATCACATTATTTTCAGCAGACAATGCAGTGTTGTTTGCAATAGTTTTGTTGTCAATGATTGGCATTATCAGGCTTAGCCATGTGCCATTTTCATTTATGGTAAAGGGTCTAAAGGCAATTGTTGTATTGCTTATCATTGCCGGCCTTTTCAATTTGTTCCTTACACCTGGAAAGACTTTAGTATCATTTTGGATTCTTTCTATTTCAGATGTGGGACTAAAAAATGCAGTGCTTATGACAAGCAGAATGATTCTTCTTATTGTTGGTACATCAATCATGACACTTACAACCACACCAAATCAGCTTACTGATGGTTTGGAGAAATCACTTGGCTTTATGAAAAAGTTCAATGTGCCAGTACATGAGATTTCAATGATGATGTCAATTGCCCTCAGATTCATTCCAATCCTCATTGAGGAGACAGACAAAATCATGAAGGCACAGATGGCTAGAGGCGCTGATTTTGAATCAGGCGGACTTATTACAAAGGCTAAAAACATGGTGCCACTTTTAGTACCACTTTTTGTTTCAGCTTTTAGAAGAGCTAACGATTTATCCCTTGCCATGGAGGCAAGATGTTATAATGGTGGCGAAGGACGTACAAAGATGCATCCCCTCAAGTATAATTCACTTGATCAGAGAGCATATATTTGTGTAGCCCTTTACATCATCCTATTTTTTGCAGTAAAGGTTATTTTATAATATGAGAGTAATGATAGTAGTTGCCTATGATGGCAGTAACTATAGTGGCTGGCAGATTCAGCCAAACGGAGTAACAATCGAACAGAAATTGAACGAGGCCCTCACGGACCTTCTTCAGGAGCCGATTTCGATTATGGGAGCAAGCCGTACAGATGCAGGTGTTCATTCCCTTGGAAATGTAGCTGTCTTTGACACTAATTCTAGAATGCCAGCTGACAAAATCAGCTTTGCACTTAACCAGCGCTTGCCTGACGATATTGTGGTTCAGTATTCTTGTCAGGTGGAGGATGATTTCCACCCACGTTATGCTGCTTGCCGCAAGACATACGAATATAAGATTTTAAACCGCAAGATGCCAGACCCTACAAAGCGCAAGGACACATTCCACTATTATTACGATTTGGATGTAGATAAAATGAATGAAGCAGCTGCTTACCTTATCGGTCAGCACGATTTCACTTCATTCTCATCAGTAAAGGCGCAGGTTAAATCCCGTGTCCGCACCATCTACACAGCAAAGGTATACAAAGAAGACGATGTCATCCATATCCGCCTTACAGGCGATGGATTCCTATACAACATGGTACGTATCATCGCCGGCACACTTATCAAAGTAGGTGCAGGAGAGATGGAACCAATGTACATGCTTGAAATATTCCGTGGCCGCAACCGCGAGCTTGCTGGCCCAACCGCTCCAGCTCACGGACTGACTATGATTGGAATTGAATACGAATAAAATATACCCGTACGGGTATAAAAATATTGTTTCGATATCGGAGTACACCCTAACGGGTATAAATCTTCTGCAATTAGTTGAATTTATACCCGATAGGGTGTATATTTATTTTATGAATAATATAGCTGAATTTATAAAAACTGAACGAAAGAAAGCTGGATTAACCCAAGAGGAGTTTGCAATTAGATCTGGATTGGGTTTACGTTTTGTGCGCGAACTTGAGCAGGGCAAGGAGACTGTCCGAATGGATAAAGTCAATCAGGCTCTTGCTATGTTTGGTATGCAAGCAGTTCCGGGTGAAATAGATAGAGGTGAAGTAAATGGCTAGAATTGGGAAGGTTTATGTTCAAAATAAATATGCTGGAGCTATAAAGGAGACCGATGATGGATATGAGTATTCTTATGATGAAAGCTATTTATCTGATGAGAATGCTGCGCCTATTAGTCTTACTTTACCAATAACAAATGAACCATATAAATCAAATGTTTTGTTTCCATTTTTTGATGGTCTTATTCCTGAGGGATGGCTTTTAGGTGTTGTAGAACGTAATTGGAAAATAGATGGTAAAGATAGATTTGGTTTACTTCTTGCAGCATGTAGAGATTGTATCGGTGATGTATACGTAATACCAGAGGAATAATATGAGATGTTTATTTTGTAATAAAGAACTAAATAGCCCGTCTGATTATGAAGCTAAGGTTTTGTGGCATAATAAATGCATAAAGAAATTTTTTGGTACAGTTGCTATTCCGGAGATTGATATTTCAGAAGAGCAGTTAGAAGCATTAGCTAATTCTACAGTTAATAAAGGATTAACAGTGCCTGGCGTTCAAAAGAAACTGTCCCTTCATCTTGATAAGGTGGACAAAGCTGGACGTTTTACAATTGTAGATTACCCTACAGGATACATTTTAAAGCCTCAATCAGAAGATTTTCGGGCTCTGCCAGAAGCTGAGTTCTTATCTATGAAGTTAGCTGAAATGGTAGGGATAAAGACTGTTCCTAATGGATTAATAAGAGTAAATGGTGAATATGCCTATATTACAAAGAGAATAGATAGAGAGAATGGCAAAATGTATGCCATGGAGGACTTTTGTCAGTTATCAAATAGATTAACTTCTGATAAATACAAAGGGTCTTATGAGAACTGCGGAAAAGTGATTTCTAGATATTCAAAAAATGTCGGTGTAGATAAATCGGAATTATTCTATAGATTGCTATTTTGCTTTGCTACTGGTAATTCTGATATGCATCTTAAGAATTTTTCATTAATTGAAAATGAGCCTCAAAGTAGAATCTTTGGTCTTTCTGCGGCTTATGATTTATTACCGGTCAATGTAATTATGCCAGCGGATAAAGAACAGATGGCTTTAACTGTTAATGGAAAGAAACGCAATATTAGAAAAAAAGATTTCTTACTATTAGCAGATAGTTTGGATTTGAATCGAAAAACAGCGGAGAAGCTTATGTCAAAAATATGTAAGGTTGAAAAAAGCTTTCTTGAGGAAATAGAAATATCCCTGTTACCGGATGATATGAAGGAAAGTATGAGTAAATTGCTATCGGAACGTATTAGCATATTTCAATAGATGTAGCTCTTGTTTATAATGAAAAACTCTGATTTTAGAAGGTGTTAGTGAGTATTTTATGAGGATGTAGAGGTTATGAAAAAGGAAAGAGCTAAACGTCTTGGAAAATATGCTTTTGGATTAAGTGAAGGGAAACTATTGGATATGGAAGTTATTGAAAAGCTTAATGATGAGCAAATTAAGGAATTAATAGCTACTGGCTTTAGATTTAGACATAGATCATTGGAGGAGTATGTTGAACTATCAGGGAAGCCATTACAGGCTTCTACAGAAATAGAATGGGGAAAACATGTAGGTAGAGAAGTATGGTAGAGCAGGGAGATATTATAAAAATTGAACGTAAAAAAGCCGGATTAACCCAAGAAGAATTTGCAATTAGATCTGGATTGGGTTTACGTTCAAAATAAATATGCTGGAGACTACCAAAAGAAATGAAGGACCAATTGCAAGAACTGATTGTGGAGCGAATTAACGTATTAAAATAACTTATTTATTGACCTTGGCACTATAACATGCCAAGGTTTTTTATTTCATAGAAAGTTTAAAAATATTACACAAAATCCAATTGACTTAGCATATATATATATATAATTTTTAGTGCAATTTTTAATTGTAGTAAAAGTTATTAAATGAGGTAGTATATGAAAAAGAAATTTGGAGCGTTGCTAGTATTGGCAACGGGGGGTTAGTCTCATTGACAGGCTGTGGAGCCCCAAAGGAACCGGAAGATCACATCTGGGAAGCTTTAGACGGAATTAAAGAGGCTGAGCTTGATTATAAGACTTTATCTGTTCAAGTTGACGATAAGATTCTTGTTATTAACGAAGAGAGAACATTTAATGATTTTTTGGAAATGTTTCCTGAAGAAGAAAATTTTATATTTGTAAACAAAGATAGTAATATTATTAATCCCGAGGATGATTTGATTGAATCTAACAGGACTGAGAGAGTTTACTTGTTGAATGAAGATTTCTATTCTCTAGATGCGGAGTGGGAAGGGTGGAATGCTTCTGCAATTGAATATCAGCCTATTTTTTCTTTATCTTTAAGTAATGATACTGATAGTCCAGTTACTTATGGGGATTGCAAGGCGGAATTATGTGATTTTAATGACAACCCAAGTGCGTTTGATGGTGTTTACACGTACAGGAATACATTAGATTAATATTAAGGAATAAGGAGTTTGAAATCAATGAAAGCTAAAATATTAAATACAGTGTTGTTAATGATACTTATATCATCACTATTTGTTGCTTGCGGACAGGCAAGGGGAATCTGTGATATCTGCGGCAAAAATGCAAAGCTGTGGGAAGTTACAGTAAATGAGTCAACAGATTTTCTTGGCTACACAGTGTCAGAAGAAACCACCACTTACAATGTATGTGAAGACTGCAAAGATGATTTAATGGCTGATTCAAATATTACCGCACAGCCTGCAGAATAAATAATAATATGTATATAAATTAGAAATCGCATAATCGCCTGATGTTGTGATTAGGTGGTCTTTATCTAATTATGAGAGGTGAGCATGAAAAAGAAAATTATCGCTATTGTAGTGGTCATTTGTTTGCTTGTTACAGGATTTTTTGGATATCAGTTTTATAAGAATAAAAAGGCTGGTGAGGAATCTGCTAACAACGAGACGGAGCAATCCAAGCCTGAAGAGATAGAGGAAATATCATTTGTACCTGTTTCAGAGGAGGATGCACTTTCTCAAGCTCAGTGGATGAAAATGCTTAATGAGGCATTTCAGTTTACTGATTACACAGAGTACAATAGCGATAAAATCAACGGTAGCTTTGCCGTGGCCACAGGTTTTGAAAAGCTTGGTGGTGCGTGCCTAGACTTTTATTTGGAAGGAAAGGAAAACACACTTGAGAATAAATGCAGTGTGGCAGTAGATTTAGGTCTGATAGATGAGAACTACATAGATTCCTACATTGGTCAGGAGCAGGCGACTGCACTTATCGAGAACCTCAAGGCTCTGCTTGAAGCTGGAGATTATCATGTTGAAAAAAACGAAGTGGAATTTGCTGAGAATGTAGTAGACGGTCAGGAATGGACTGCTGAGTATTTCAGCCAGGTTGAGGAAGATGGCGTTCTTAAGAGTGAGGTCATAATCGACACAAATGGCTATGAACCTCAAATCGATGAGAAAATTGTATATTTAGACCAAAATGGAATAATGCATGGTGGCAAAGTCGTTGCTGTAGAAGCAAGGGATGGTGGTCAATATGACATCATGACTGAGCCAGTGAATTCTCAGGCAGATCTTATTGAGGACTACACAATTGCTGGATACGTTGATTGGTCTAAGGTTCAAGATATGACAGGGAATACAGCCTTTGCTAATCCTCAAGCTTCAGCATGCGCTACAAAGAATAATGCATCTCATTCAGTGGATATTGTTATTAAAGGAACTGTTTCCAATGAGGGATGGGAGCTTTCAGAATTCTCCGTAGATGGCGTAGTTTTATCCGGCGACGATGAGGAAGATTCCGAAGAAGAGGATGAAGAAGAATCTGAGGAAGAGGAGTCAGACGAGGAGTCCGATGAGGATAATGAATCTGAAGAAACTCATGATGATTCAGAGGGAGAATCAGACGAAGAAGACGAGGACGAGGATGAAGGTGTCTCAGCTGAAGGCTCAGCTTCAGGTGATGTAGAAATCGTCTTAAAGGGTGTTCAGATTTACGCATATGTAAAAGATGATAAGGATGTTAGCTTTGATGTTTCCTTTACACCATATGTAAAGCTGGAGAATATTACAGCTGACCTTGAGGTGGCATTACCAGCTCTTCCACTGGGTGTTGGAGTCCTTTCCTGCGAGGTAAGCCCAAGTATTCTTTTGGATGAGGACTTAGGCCTTACAGTGGAGTTTGAGCCACAGAATCCAGTGTGCCTATCAACAAACAACAACGAATCAGGCGGTGCAGCTTCAATTAATGAAAATACCAGTGATTTTGATATAGGAAATGTTAATTACCTAGAAGATGTCAGCCTTGATTTGGATGAGTTTCATGTTGCAGCAGGAGCTCAGCTTGGTCTTAGTGTAAAGCTTTGTGAGTTTATTAATGTTGCAGAGCCAAGCTTCACATCACGAATGGTGTTAGTTGGTAGAGCATTAGATGTGGTAGAGGGATACGAGTATCCTTGTTTTGAGGTAAAGGCCGCCGGCCCTATTTGTTCAGTGGCTTTAGCATCTGATGGAACACTCTTAGATTACTTCTTGGATAGGGCTAGTCTTCCAGGTGAAATTCAGCTTAATGGCATCAATGATGACAATGCATTATTATTTGCAAAGTACTATCATATCGAGGTGTTGCCTATAAAGCTTTTGGAGGATCCAAATGGTAACGCCTCGGTCTGTACACACTATAGACCTGACGAGGATCATGAATCGGATGAAAAGATAGCATTTGACTATGCAGAGGTTGAAGAAAGCGCTGATTATGATACAGATGCAGCGTACTTTGTTGAAATAAATGGTGAGCGCTTTGGTTTTGAGTTCGAGAATGATGAGTACGAAGAGCAGTACTTAGCATACTTAGATAATCTATCAAAGGAAGATATTATGGGCTACGGTATGACCTCTGCAGATAGCGCCGCTTTCAACGAGACTGATTACATTTTCAACAATTCCGAGTGGTTTTCTTTAAGCTATGAAGATAGAGAAAAAGTAAACATGTTCATGCCAGGTGATTTTGTTGTAGTTAATGGCTGTGACATAAGCGATATACGAATCCCTAGAATAATGTCCTCATTTTTGGGGGCTAGCTTTTTGAATTCAGGTTATGTTTATGGAGATGTAGTAGGGCAAATTACATATGATGATGAGAGTAGATTTGAAGACACAATAATAGATTTAGGAAGTTCGTCTTTTTCATATAGAAGACCTTACAGAAATATGGAAAATACTGAATAATAGATTTAACCATTGATGATTATTTATCAAGGGTGTTTTTATGTCTAAAAATACTCAAAAAGTTATAAAAAATTCAGCTTGACATTATATATATAATGATTTTTGTAATTTTAAAGAACTCTAAATGTGTGAAGAGTAAGTTGAGAAATGATATATGGAGGTACCTGTCAACATGGATAAGATTAAGTATTATTTAGGAGAATTAAGGGATAAAGCAATTTCATTTTTTGCTGTTTTGGTGGGTTTGTTATTAGCATTAGTAGCTATAATAGGCGGATTTGCCTGTTTGTCTGATGGTTCTATGGAAACAAAAGAAGCTGTGATAGTGATTATTTTGGGTCTATTAATCCTTGTTGGAATAAGTATTTATACATATTTTAAGTTTTTAAAACCGTGGCGTTGCCCTGTTTGTGGGAAGTTCTTCGCCATAAAAGGCAATGGTATTGTTGAGCTTGAAGCAGATGAATTTTTAGTTGATGAAACATCCTATTCTGTTAACACTTCTAAGGTTGAAACTGGATTGGGTACTTTCAAGGTTGAGACACCTGAAAGTCATACTGAGCAGGTTAAATATACCCGAAGAAATTATCAAAAAAACTATATTTGTAAATACTGTGGTGAGGAATTCTATAAAACATTTTCAGGGGATAGGATGCGAGGATAAGAAGAATATGGTAAAAAGAATTGTAAAAAATTTATTGGCTGTTTCTTTAGTATTGGTTATGTTATGCTCTTGTGGCACATCTCATTCTAATAAATACATGGATTTAGGTGAGAAGTATTTAAAAGAATTAGATTATGACAGTGTAATTGAGGCTTATACATCTGCTATTGAAGAAGATCCTTTAAGTATTGATGCCCATGTAGGCTTGGCAAAAGCTTATCAAGCTAAGGCATCATCCGTAGATGATACTAGTGAATCCTTAGATTCATTAGTTTTAGCATGGAATACGTTAAATGATATGATCGAAGATGTTGATACTCAATATGAAGGCGGAGATGAGACTATTGAATCCGCAACAGAATTAAGAGTACAAATTGAATCAGAATTTACGGAATTATATTTTAAGGAGCTGTACACCTTAAATTGTAATGAAGAAGGTTATGAGGAAATCAATTCTTTTAAAGATAAGTACCAATTATACATTTATGATTTCATAGACTTGCAGGAATCAAAGACTATAGATGAAATAAATTTATCAGAGGAATCAAAAGAGGCATATGATAGTTTCTTAAATGATGGTAGCGTCGCTGTTTTTCATTTAACGGATGGTTCACAAGATGGCACGATTGATTTAGACGATTACCTTGAAAATAATGCAGAGTATTCCCTGTCTGATATCCTTGATGTTTATAACAATATTGAAAATGTTACTTTAGGAGATATTACAACTTCATATATTGATTGTGGTAAAGATAATGATTATGAGATGTTAGTTTGTATTGATTATACATATGAGCCATTCCCAAGTATTGTTAATTATAATACAGCAAGCCTTGTGATTAAGCAGATTAAGTCAAAACTAGAGGTTTGTTATCACGTTGATGGAAGAGGAACTCATTTTGTATCTGATGCTGGCGATGAAGTATATACGGCGCCATCTATGATTTATAATAATGGACTGGTATATTCCTGCACTGAAAGCGGTTCGAGTCCTGTATGTTATGAATATAGTGTTGGTTATATCGATGAAGATGGAACATATAATTTATGGTACGAATTCGAAGAAGAATATATAGATGAGGAGGAATGCAGAGTATCTGATAATGTCATTAGAACAGCTGATGATGTATATTACTATTTAACTGTTGGTTATACAGATGTTATGTCTGGTTACAAACCATTACAAATATTAGATTTTCGTGTTGATGCTTCACAAGCATATGCTGATGATTTTAATGATGCTTTGTTAGAAATAGGGGATAAACATCCTATTACCAGTTTTTCTGACGTGATAAATATAATTCAAGAGAGAAGACTTGAAATAGGATTAACGGATAGTATTTATTACAAATAATTGTTGAAGGAATAGAATAATTAATGATTATGTTGGACTGCACAAGGGACATGCTAACATGGACTTGTGCAGTATTTTGTATTTATAAATAAAATAATTAAGCTATAGCAATTCCCTTATTCTTTGTAATAAATGCTTTGAAAAAAAGTAAATATGAAGCATTTTTGATGGGAGAGAAGAGGATAAATCAGAAGATTTCAGATTGTAAATTTTATGTTGACGGATACGGAATCCTATTGTACAATGTAACGGTTGATGTAGTAAGGAGACTTGCGTCCATTAGCCCGGAGGCAGGTTTTACTATAACATTCCTTGCAGGTGCCCGGACATCACCGGCTTGGGAGCTTTTTTAGATTTATTTAAGGAGGAATTCTCATGAATACTTATATGCCAAACCCATCTCAGATTGAGAGAAAATGGTATGTAGTTGACGCTGAGGGCCAGACACTTGGACGTCTTTCAGCAGAAGTTGCAAAGGTTTTAAGAGGTAAGAATAAGCCAGTCTTCACTCCACACGCTGATTGTGGTGACTATGTAATCGTAGTTAATGCAGAGAAGATTAAGGTTACAGGTAAGAAGCTTGATCAGAAGATTTACTATCATCACTCAGATTATGTTGGTGGTATGAAGGAGACTTCTCTTCGCGATATGCTTAACACACATCCAGAGAGAGTTATCGAGCACGCTGTTAAGGGCATGCTTCCAAAGGGACCACTTGGTCGTCAGATGTACACAAAGCTTTTCGTATACGCTGGACCAGAGCACAAGCAGCAGGCACAGAAGCCAGAAGTGCTTACATTTTAATAGGAGGTAGATCATGGCTAAGAATACAACAAAGTATTATGGAACTGGTAGAAGAAAGTCTTCAGTTGCTAGAGTATATCTTGTACCTGGCACAGGTAAGATCACTATAAATAAGAGAGATATTGACGAGTACCTTGGTCTTGAGACATTAAAGGTAGTTGTTCGTCAGCCACTTGTAGCTACAAACACAGCTGACAAGTTCGACGTTATCGTTAACGTAAAGGGTGGCGGATACACTGGCCAGGCTGGTGCTATCAGACACGGTATCTCACGTGCACTCCTTGAGGTAGATGCTGAGTACAGACCTACACTTAAGGCTGCTGGATTCCTTACAAGAGATCCTAGAATGAAAGAGCGTAAGAAGTACGGTCTCAAAGCCGCACGTCGTGCTCCTCAGTTCTCAAAGAGATAAAAAACGAACACTGCAAAATCAACAAAAACCCCGATTTTTCGGGGTTTTTTCTTTTTTCCGTTTGGCTCTATTTGTCCCTATTAGTAACAAAAAACATACTTAATAGTAACAAAGTGCTGAAGTGTGCTGAAAAGTGTTATCCGTATAACATATAAGACACCCTTGAAACCCTTGAAAACACAGGGGTTGTGTTATACGGATAACACCAAAAAAGGAAGGGTTTTTCACCCTTCCTTTGATTGTTTCCACATATACCTTAATTCTGACACAGATTTGAAGTTCCATTCTGTTCCATCCTTGAAAACGATTTGGTGGTCAGACACACTTTGGATGTCCCTGAATCGGTTCTTTGGTGCTTGCCACCTGATTAGTTGTTCATAGGTCTTGGAATCCAGTCCACACAATTCTTCAGGATTCCTGACAGGGTGTGTGAACTGCATCATGTGTCTTAATTCCTTGACATTCTTGGACAGGATTTCTTCTGTCCCTGATTCATCATTGATGAATCCTTTCTTCAGTCTGATGAAATATCCCTGACTTTTGGTGTAGGATGCAGATTCTATCATTGGATGATACTTTTCTTTGACTTCCCACTTCAGCAACATGGAAACCATGTCTTCAGGTTTATGGTCTTGGTCAATGTCTGCCTTGATTAGTCTGCATATATAATCATTCACACTGATTCCCATTGAAGAACTGATTTCCTTCAGTCTGTCTTTATATCCACTTGGAAGAAGGACTTCCTGTCTGTCATATTTGGTTTTCATGTAGTCATTGATATATTTTCCCCTGTTTGCCTTTGCAGTCAGTTTTTCATTCCTGACTGCAACCTTTGGAAGTGTAGTGGTCTTTTTCTTTGGCATTAGTCCACCACCTTTCAAATCTTGTTGATTGCTTCAAGTTTATACTGCATGTCAATGTGGGTGTAGACAGTTTCAGTGACACCCTGTCCCTTGTGACCAACAATCTTCTTGATGATTCTTTCATCCACACCATGAACAGTCAGAAGGGAAATGCAAGTGTGTCTTGTATCATGTGGAAGGTGTTCCAGTGATAATTCTTCCATCAGGGGTGTCCAGTATGAATCAATATAGTTTCTATACTGGAAATGATAATGGTCAGGTGTTGTGACAAGATATTCACCTTCCTGATTCATCCAGTATTCAAAGAAAGGGACAACCTTTTCAGCAATAGGGACTTGTCTGATTCCTGATTCTGTCTTGGACTTGGTGACATCAAACCACCTTTCTTCCAAGTGAACATCTTCCTTCTTCAAGTCTAACAGTTCACCGATTCTGACACCTGTGTATATCAACATCAGGATGACTGAATAATAGATGTTTGAATCCTTCACTGACCACAACATGTCAATTTCTTCTTCAAGGAAAGGTTTCCTGTTCCGTGCATTTGGATTCCCTGACTGACTGATGTCAATATACTTGATTTTGTCTGCCTTTTCTTTGGACAGGATGTCATGAAGAACACAATAGTCATATAATTGTTTGAATAGAATCTTCAGTTTCTTCAGGGTTGGTGTGTTCTTCCCTGAATCATCAACCACCCTTTGAAGGTGGTCAATGGTGATGTCACACATCTTCATGTTCTTGATAGGTTCACAAAGTCTGTATGATGCATTATATCCCTGAACATTGGAATGTGAAATCTTGGGATATTTTTCTTCAGACCACCTGTCAAAGACTTCTGAAAAGGTGATTGTCTGAAAATGTAGGTCATAAGGGTCTTTGTTGTATTCTGCAAGTCCTATCATTGCATCCTGTTTGGTTGGATAATAACCAACAAACTTATACTTTGGAAAAGCCTTCTGTGTTTCTTCATTGAAGTCCCATCCAATTGTTTTCCTTGCTACCCAAGGATTTCTTCTTCTTCCTGACAGTTTATAAACTGAACCATATCCATTTGGTAAACGCATAATAAAAAAGTCCTTTCATATTGGTGACAGAAAGGACTTTCACTGATACAATACAGTTGTGGACTGGTATGACAGGAAAACCTTTCTGTGTGTACTTGGTAGAATAGGACAGTCACTGATTGCAGTCAGGACTGTCCTTTTGTGTGTCAGGCAATCTTTGAAAGAACCTGACCAACAGTCTGTGAAAACTGTTCATAGTCATAGAATTCAATCTGAAGACCTGTCTGAAGGTTCTTCAGGAACTGGATGACCTTGTGAATCTGATGTCCTTCTGTGATGGTCACAGTCATCTTCTTTGTGTCAGTGGTGACCCTGAAAGAATGATACTTTCCAAGGGTGATGACTTCCATGTTCCTGATTGGTTCTGTGTTCCCTTCAATTTCTTTCATGGTGGTCATGAATTCATACTGTCCTTTTGTCATTTGCATTGTTCTTCACCTGTTCCTTTCTTTACTTGGTTGATAATAAAAAAATAAGGACATCCATTCATTAAGATTTGAATGGGTGTCCTTATTTCTTGTACTTTGCAGACTGTATCAGGTCATCAATATATTCTGATACTTTGTCTTTGCCTTCATCATTCAGGGAAAGGAACTTTCCAATAGTTTCTGCAATTTCATCACCATAAACATCTGAAAGATATTCATAAGTGGAAACATCTGTCCTGATTCTGTCAAGGTCTTGTGTGATATTGAAAGGACTTGTATTCAATGCCTTTGCAATCTTTTTGACCTGTTCCAGTTTAGGTTTGTATTTTTCCGCTTCATACTGTCTGATTGTGACTTCTGATATTCCAGTTAGTTCAGACAGTTTCTTTTGGGTGATTCCCTTTTCCTTCCTGATGGCTTTAATGTTTTGTCCTACTGTCACATATATCACCACCTATGTTCCCATTCTAACACAGGTTGTGATGGTTTTGCATCTGTTTTGTTGAACTTATTCAGCGGAAATCATCAACAACATGTAGTGACGATAATTTTTACACTATACAACATATAGTTTATGTGTTATATTACTAATAACAGATGGAAACCTTATGTAATTCTGATTGTAATAGTAAGAAAACCATCTGTCAAGTCTATATTAGTAACACATAAAAAACAATCATGATGCAGAATCCAGTGATTTTGCGGAAAGGAAGGAACAATGAAATTATCTACCAGAAAACTTCAAATGGTTATGGCTGAAAAATGTATCAGTCTAACAGAACTATGTCAAAAGGCTGAAATATCTACTGTCACATTGCGTGATGTCAGATTTGGAAGACAGAATCCAAGACCTTCAACCATTGGAAAGATTGCAAAGGCTTTGAATGTTTCTGTTCAGGACATCATTGAAGACATGGACTGAAAGGAAGGGACAGAACATGATGAAAGAAATTAGAAAGGGGATGATGGAACATGAATCTGTATAGGGGTTATGTGCCAACAAAGGACAAAGCACCACTGAAGAAGTTCAAAAGTGGTCAAGAACTTATGACCTTGGAACAGGTTCAGAAGTATTCAGAATTTGCAGGTGTGTTAGATATGAACACCATCCTGATTGATGTGGATGACAGTGGACAGTCTGAAATACTCATGAAAATTGTTGAAGATTTACAACTGGACTGCAAGGTTTTACAAACCACAAGGGGAAGACATTTTTTGTTCAAGAATACTGATGTGAAACAATGCTATACCCACACAAAGACTGCATGTGGTCTGATAGTGGACATCAAAGTTGGATGTAAAAATTCCACAGAAGTCCTGAAGTTCAATGATGAAGACAGGTTTTGTGAATGGGACATTGATGAAGGTCAGGAATATCAGGAACTTCCTGTGTGGTTAAAACCAGTTAAAACTGACATCAACCTTCTTGGAATGAAGACAGGTGATGGAAGGAACAATGATTTCTTCAGATATGAAAGAATTCTTCAGGGACAGGGATTTGAAATTGAAGATATAAGAACTTCAATCAGGATTGCAAACAAGTACATTCTGAAGGAATCACTTTCTGATGATGAACTTGAAACAATTTTAAGGGATGAAGCATTTGAAAAGCCTGTTTTCTTTAATGGAAAGACATTCCTTCATGACAAATTTGCAGACCACCTGAAGACTGAATTTTATATCAAGAAGATTGGTGGTCTGTTATATGTCTATGACAAATCAAAAGGAATCTATGTTTCAGGACACAAGACCATTGAAGACAAGATGTGTGATTTGTTTCCTTCAATCAAGTCCAGTCAAAGGAATGAAGTCCTGAAGTATTTGGAAATCAGAACCAAAGAAGAAGGACTTGAACAAGACAATGCACACCTGATTGTTTTCAATAATGGAACATTGAATCTGAAGACCATGGAACTGAAGGAATCAAGTCCTGAAGATATTATCACCAATAGAATTCCTTGGGACTGGAATCCTGATGCATACAGTGAAGCAATGGACACAGTTCTTGACAATGTTTCCTGTGGTGATGAAGGTATCAGGGCATTGTTGGAAGAAATGTTTGGATATTGCTTTTACAGAAGCAATGAAAAATCAAAGTCTTTCATACTGACTGGAACAGGTGCAAATGGTAAATCAACTATTTTAGATATGCTGAAGTTTGTTCTTGGAAGGGAAAACTATGTATCACTTGACCTTTCAGAAGTTGCAGAAAGGTTTTCAACATCTTCAATGGTTGGAAAACTTGCAAATATAGGTGATGACATCAATGATGAATTTCTTCAAGGAAAACAGATTGCAACATTCAAGAAGTTGACAAGTGGAAATGATTTGAAGGCAGAAGATAAAGGACAGGATGTTTTCTTCTTCAAGCCTTATTGCAAATTATTGTTTTCAACAAATGAAATCCCAAGGTTTCAGAACAAGGGATTCTATGCAATTAAAAGAAGAATGGAAATAATTCCATTCAATGCAACATTCAAAAAGGGTCAGGAAGGGTACAGTGAACACATCACATGGAATCTGAAAACACCTGAAGTTGCAGAATACATCATCAGACTTGGTGTGAATGGTCTGAAGAATATTTTGGAAAATGGATTCACAGAATCAGAACTGGTTCAGAAACAACTGGATGAATTTGAAAGGGACAACAGTCCTGTTCTTCAGTTCATGGAAGAAGTTGATGAATCTGAAATTCTGAACCACACCACAGATGATGTCTTCATCAGATTCCAAGACTTTTGTCTGAAGGATGGAATGATGACAACCATGAAAAAGGAAACTTTTGTCAAACAGATGAATCAACACCTTGGGTCAAGAACCGAACCAAGAAAAGTCTTGGTCAGGGTAGGAAAGAAACAGGAAAAGAAGACAAAGAAAGTCTTCCTGAAATAAAAAACTACGGTTGACTACGGTTTGACTACGGTTAGAACTACGGTTGAAACCCTTATAAATACTGAATTACTACGGTTACTACGGTTAGTTTTCTATATTTTAATAAAAATAATAGTTATGTGTTTATTAGTTATTAAATATAGAAAAAGAAAAATATAAGAATATATATTCAACCGTATACCGTAGTAAACCGTAGTAACCCAGTAAAATCAAGGGTTTGAACCGTAGTCAGAAGGGTAAAAATACTACGGTTCAACCGTAGTAACTCAAAAAATTGAATGAATTATGAAAGGAACAGGTGAAGAATAATGCGAATGATGACACCACATGAAGAAAGAATGGAACAGGTCAAGACAATTGATGAACTGGAAGGAATCAAGTGGATTGGTTGGATGACCAAAGAAAATGTTGATGGGGACTGGAATTTTCAACCTGAATCAGAATATATCAGGATTGAAGATGGAAACAATCATTTCTATCAGGTTTATTTGTCAGGAAATGGGATGCATCCTGAATCATATTTTCACAGAAGTTTGTGGATTGGTATTTTCTTGAATCAGGTCATGTCCAGTCTTGGGATTCTTCCTGAAGGGAAATGGATTGGTCTGAATTGGTCTGTGTCAAATGCAGTGAATTATTGCAGACATCACATGGAAAAAAGGGAACATGAAGTTGTAAAAGGTGGATATTTTCAGCATTTTCACATTTTTTGACGGATTTTTACAAGGTTTTTGAAGAAAAAATGGAAGGTTTTTCCTGAAAAATTCCATGTTTTTGAAGATTTTTTCAGGACATGGATTTTCAGGAATCCCCATTTTTCAAGGGTTCAGGTGTTGGAAATAAAAGAAAGGTTGAAAAAAGTTGACATTTTATTTATATAGGGATGTTGAAATTTGTTAGTTATAGTTAGTTTTTTTTATTTATATAGGGTGGTGTTGCAATGAAAAGAACATTCAGAATTATCAATGAAAAATATGGAAGACTAATCATGACCACAGAAGGAACAAGAACCATGTACAGTCTTCAGGACATTTGTCAGATGGTTGACCTTGACTGGAAGGAATGTCTTCCAATGCTGAAGAAAAGAACTGTGACCTGTGAAGTCCCTGACAGGGGTGAACACATCTTCATTGGTTCACAGGATGCAGAAAGGATTCTGAAGACTGTCACAGGACATGATTCATGTTGTGGATGGTTGTCTGTGATTGCCTTCAATTTCTTTAACTAGTAACAAACCAAGTGACAAATAAGGGGTGACAGGATGTGAAGTCCCTGAAAACAGGGATTCTTCACTTCTTGTTTCGATAATATGGAAAAGATTGGTGGTGGTTATGATGATAAATAGATTTGCAGATGTGAAGTGTGAACAGGTTTCTGTGATGGATGTTTTCAGAAGTATCAGGAAATTCAGGAAGACACTATTTTCAATCTGTTATCTGAAGAAAGGAAGAAACATCAAATGTGATAAAAGAATTTCTTGTGAAGGGTGGTGATGACCTATGACAAAGAATCAAAGGAAGTTGGTCAGACTGATGGAAACAGTTGGTGATGATAAATTCTTTGAACTACTGGACACCTTCAATGGTGAAACAATTTATTTCACACCCTGTTTCAATATTCAGGCAAGAAATGAAGCAATCAGGAAGGACTGGAATGAAGGGAAGGGTCTGACCATCCATGAACTTTCTGAAAAATATCAGATGTCAAAATCAAGGATATATGACATCCTTCCACTGATAGAAAAATGACAGGAAAAGAACTGTCCAACTTTCTTCAAACACTGGAAAAATACTGAAGTTTCCAGTGTTTTTCTTTATCATTAAAGTGTACAAGGAATTTCCTTTGAATACATATTATTTTCGGTTCAGGACTGACACAGGTTGTCAGTCTTGGACTGAAAGAATCCCTTCCAAGACATAACTTGTAAAAATTGTATCAGGGATTGAAGAACAGGAACATTGAAAAAGAAAGGACAGGAAAGAAATGGATGAAGTAAAAGAACAGAATCCTTCTTCCCTTGCTGAAGCACTCAAAGAAAAGTATCAGGGACAGGAAAAGACATCCAGTCATTCAGAAGAATCTGAACAGAAGTGGGTGGATGCATTTTCCAAGTATTCAGGAAGAAAGGAATAATGAACAATGGGATTTTATGATGAATTTACAAAGAAGATTCAGAACATCAAGGATGAAAGGTCAAAGGCGGTTTCTGATTTGCAGACCAAGATTGACACAATGATTCAGGAAAGGGATGTTCTGAAAGAAAAGGTGGAACAACTTTTGATTGATGGAACACCTGAAGAACTTGTCAATACAAGGGCACAGATTGACCTGAAGGAAACAGGAATTTCAATGTATCAGGACAGACTGAAGGAACTGGAACAGTCACCTGTTATTGATGAAGATTCTTGGGAAGAAATGTATCAGGAAATTGTTTCTGAATACAATGCACAGTCATTGGAAGGTCTGAAGAAGGTCAAGGCTGAAAGTGTTAAGTTACAGAAGACTATTGATGACCTTGGTGGAATCTATACTGAAGCACATGCATGTTTTAACATGCTTCAGACAACTGAACCACTGAAGACTTCTTCACAGACAATTTTTGGTGGAACACATTTCAGTCTTTATCCTTTTATGGATAATCCACTTGATTTAGACTTCAAACAGTCACTTGATAGTAGAATCAAAGATTTGGAAGGATAAGGTTATGACAGGAAAAATCAAAGCATGGAAATTTGACAAGGGTTATGGATTCATAACAGGTGATGATGGTGTTGACTACTATGCACACTTTTCAGGACTTGACATTGAATCCTTCCCTGTGAAGGGTAGTCAGAAGGTTTCTTTTGACTTGGTAGAATCAAGGGAAAACCTGAAGGCGGTCAATGTCAAAGCAATATAATAGTTTCAAACAAATGTCATTTGTGTAGGTGGGAAGGGTCTTGTGTCCTTCCCACTTTTAAGATTCAGAAGAAGGTGGGTGGTTGTATGGTATTTGATGAAAAGGAATTGAAGTCCGCACTGTATCACATACAGTCAGGAACAAGACAACTGGAATTCATCAGGGACAACATGAAGAAAAGGAACAGTTCAAAATATAATGACAGGATGAAGAAGGTGTCCCAAAGATATATGAAGGACATCCAATGCAGTCAGAAGATTGTGGAAAACCACAGGAAGAAAGTGGACACCCTGAAGGATGACACACAGAAGGAAGTCATCATTGGTCTGTTCTTTTGTGGAATGGATGTTGGTCAGGTTGCAAAGGAAACAGGACTGACACAGGAACAGGTCATTGAACTGAAGACCAAGACAATGAAAGGATTGAAACAGGATGACAAATGAAGAACTGGTTCAGAAAATCAAACAGGGTGAAGATGTTCAGTCCAACAAACTTCTTTTGTTTGAACAGAACAGGGGATTGATTTATAAAACAATCAAACCATTGTCTGCAATCTGTGAAATTGAAGACCTTCTTCAAGAATCATGGTTTGGACTGGAACAGGCAATTGAAAAATATAATCCTGAAAGGGGACAGTTCACCACCTGTTTGGTTTGGGGTGTCAAAAATGTCTGCGGTCTGTATTGTCAGACTGGAAGAAACATCAGACTTCCTGTTGGTGTGGGACAGATGGTGTCCAAGTATGTGAAATTCTGCAATCAGTTTCATGAAGACAATGGAAGACCACCTGAAAAAGATGATGTCATTGAAGGTCTTGGAATAGCACCTGAAACATTTAATTCTTTGATGGATGCACTCAATTCAACTTCAATGGATTCTTTTTCAAGGGTTATGAATGAATGTGCAGAAACATTGGAAGACATTATTCCTTCAGGTCAGGACATGGAACAGGAAATTGTTGACAGATTGTCTGAAGAAGAACTGTCCACCACAATTCAGGAATGTCTTGAAATGTTGTCACCAAAACTTCATGAATGTATTCAGGACAGGTATTGGAACAACATGAAACAGGAAGACATTGCAATCAAAAAGAATGTGTCAAGACAGGCGGTCAGTCAGTGGGAAAAGGATGCATTGAAGAAACTGAAGGGAATGAAGAAAATCAGAAGACTTGGACTTGAATTTGATTATGACTGCAAGTTATCTTATAGAATGTCAATGAAAAGATGTGTGGATGAACACACATCACCAACAGAAGTGATTGCACTGAAACATGTTCAACTTCAAGAACAGGCTGAAAAATGTCTGAAGGAAGTCCAGTTCATGCAGAAGGTTCAGGAAGTGAACACCAAGAAGAAAAAGATGAAGAAGAAGGACTTCAGATTTGATTGGAATGACATGGTGGAACAGGCTGAAGACCTGTTTTCACAGATTGTAAACGGATAATAGTGACTTTATAGAAACAGGAAACAGGGATTCTTCCCTGTTTTTCTGTATTCTTCATATATTGGTTTGCTCTATGCAATTAAGAAGACCACTGTGAAAGGGGATGTTTTCACAATGGTCTTTTCTTCTATCACATAGGACAGAAATAGATGAAAATATACAAATGATGAATGACTTCTTTAGTCAATCACATTATAGCATATTTTCATAAAACACAGAAGACCTGACAGAATCAGGTCTTCATGAAAAAATATATGATGTTGTAGAACCATGAATAATGATATGAAGATACATTCACAAGTCATCATCAATAGTTACATATACATTATAACATCAGGCAATAGTGAAGGGAAGAATCTTTCTTGGATTCTTCCCTTCTGATTTCACTGGTCTGATGTGGTCAGTTCCACAAAAAATGAATGAATGATGACACTTTGTGTCCCTTTAATTGTACACCAAACAATTTATAATTGACAGTGGAAAATTTTCCTGACTTTTCAGGACAGAAAGGATGATGAAATGATGAAAAAGAAAATGATTGGTTTGGTGGTTGTGGTGGTTTTGTGTTTGGGGTTGTTTGGTGGTTCAGGTCTTCCAGTCCTTGCAGAATCATCCAGTGTTGATGTTTCATCACTGGATGAATTCATTTCTGCATTGAATTCAGATGTGGATGTCATCAACCTGACAGGAAACTTCAACATTGACAGGACTGTGACCCTTGGTGATGCATCCAAACCAAAGACAGTCACAAGGTCTGAAGGTGGTGGACTATATGTCCAATGGTCTGACACAGACATTGTCATGTTTCAATCCATCACTTTTGATGGTGGTGGATATTCTTCACCAATGATTGAAACCAACTGTGAAACAGTCTTCAATGACTGCACCTTCAAGAACTGTTCAGACACAAGTGTGAAGGTTTGGCAGAATGGATTCTGCACCTTTGAAAGATGCACCTTCAAGGACAATCAACAGGGGAACAGGGGTGGTCAGTTGTCCCTTCTTGGAAGTGGAACATATACCCTGACAGATTGCACCTTCACAGGTGGAAAGGCAAACAAGACAGGTTATGCAGACAATGAAGGTGGTGGAATCTACATTGGACATTCTTCTTCCAATGTCACAATGACTGGATGCACAATCACAGGGAACAGTTCTTCAGGGAATGGTGGTGGAATATCCAACAAAGGAAATCTGACAGTCACAGATTGTCTGATATATGGAAACACTTGTGATGGTTCAGGACAGGACATCCACAATGAAGGAACACTGACCCTGAATGATTCATTGGAAGACCTGACAACCAAACTGGATGCATTGTCATTGGTGTCTGATGGTTGGTTCAATGAAGACACACAGTCCCTTCAGGAAGTTCCTGACACCTTCACAGGGACAATGAATCTGACCCTGAAGACATCCACCAAGGAAGAAGAACAACCTTCACAGGATGACACAGGAAACACTGACAGTGGTTCAGGAACATCTTCAGGGACAACAGGTGGAACTTCTTCCAGTCCATCCACACAGACAGTCACACAGTCCACAGGAAACACCACAATCAATGTGACTGTACCTGATACCAATGGAACACAGGGAACAACCACAACAAACCTTCCACAGTCATCACAGACACCACAGAACCAAGGACAGACACCACAGGTGGTGACAGTGACCACAGACAAACAGAAGGATGATGAAGGGAATGTCATTGTGAATAATAACATCACAATCACTGTCAGTGACCCTGAAGGAACACAGTCAGAAAGTGGTCAGATTCTGTCAGATTCAGTCCCAAAGTCATCAAGTGTGGAATCGGTCAACAATGGTTCAGAAAGTCCAACACAGGGGAAATCTGACACACTGGAACAGGGTCAGAAAACAGACTGGACAGGAACAGTGACCAATGTTCTTCTGTTTGGTTTGATTGGATTCACAATATATGATAAGATTCAGCAAAGAAGGAAAAGGGTCAATTGATAAGTGAAAAAGATAATTCCTTTATATTAGTAACATAGCATACACAAAGTGCTGAAAAATGCTGAAGTTATGCGGTCAGGAATTATCAAAGAGATAATCATCTGCTATGGCAGATTACAGAAGACTCGGTACATTGTACCGGGTCTTTTTTTCGCGTGAAAAATGGTCCCTAACCTCGTCCCCAGGGACCATTAACTGGAATGAGGAGATGCCCCCTTGGCAATAGAGAGGCACGCACTCGCAACGCGCTTCTTAGCACAGTTGAAGATAAGACAGGAAAAGTTTATGATTAATACAAGAATAAGGGCATAGAAACTACGTTTGAAATGAATCCCGGAAATCATTTCAAAGATGCGGATTTGCGTCTTGCAAAGGGAATAGCCCGGATACTTAAATGATCTTAACTATTAAATAATTAACATCAAGAGAAAGACCAAAGAGAGCGGCCATGACAAATACAGAACAGACCACACAAAATATGACCTCAGGAAACAGTATGAAACAGATCATACTGTTCTTTTTGCCCTTATTATGGGGAAATCTTTTCCAACAGCTGTATAGTCTTGTGGATAGCATTATAGTTGGCAAGGGAATCTCGGATCAGGCGCTGGCTGCTGTTGGGGCAACCGGGACACTTAACTTCCTTATACTTGGATTTGTTGTGGGGATGACCAGAGGATTTGGCATAACCTTTGCCCAGAGCTTTGGAAAAAACGATATGGCTATGCTGAATGCATACATCAGAGCAGCCAAGAAGCTCAGTATCACGTTTGGAATAGCCTTTACTGTTGTATGCGTTTCTTTGCTTAATAAGATGCTGACGTTCTTGAACACTCCTGAAGATATCTTTGACGATTCGTATAGATATTTTGTTGTGATCTTATTGGGAATTGTAGTGACGGTTATGAATAACCTTGAGATTACAATTCTCCAGTCAATGGGAGATTCCAGAACGCCCTTCACTGCTATGATCTGTTCATCACTCGTGAACATCATGCTTGATATTATTTTCATAATGGCCTTTGGCACCGGAGTTGTCGGAGCAGCAGTGGCAACAGTGGTCTCTCAGTTTGTATCATACCTTTTGTGCCTTAAAAAGCTTAGAACTATCGATTTTATGAGTCTGGGAAAAGACACGTCAGAAAAAGCAGATGAAAAGAATATATTGGTTGAATTGATGAAAATAGGACTTCCTGTGGCACTTATGAATTCGGTCACAGCTGCAGGGACCATGGTATTGCAGTACTTCGTAAATCTTATGGGAAGCGCATATGTGGCAGCCTATTCAGCCTGCATGAAATTTGCATCACTCTTTGAGCAGTTCGGAATGTCCGTAGGTCTTTCCATGATGACCTTTGTGGGGCAAAATAAGGGCGCTGGCAAATATGACAGGATACGCACAGGAGTAAGACAGGGCCTGATGCTCTCTACACTTGTGAATGTGCCTATATCGCTCCTTATGATATTTGTGCCCGGAAGCCTGGCAAGGATGCTGCTGACTGACAACATGATAATCGGTTATTGTACCGATTTCATGCCGATCATGGGAATAAGCTTTTTTGCCCTGGGCTGGCTTTTTGTATACAGATACTCTGTTCAGGGGTTGGGCAATACCTTTATACCAATGCTCTCAGGCGGGCTCGAAGTCATTATGAGACTGATCTTTGGCTTTTTGGTAGGAAGGAACGGATTTAAGGGAATTGCCATTTCTGAAGTATCTGCATGGATAGGCGCTTTTCTGATGCTCATGGTGACATACTATTGTTTAATTGGCAAAAGAACTAAAGCAATAGCATAAAGTAGCAATAAAAAGACTCCCTGGGTGATATGTACCCTCTTTACTGGACAATGAAAAGTTCAGTAAGGAGGGTACATATCAGAAGCTTGCTTCCTTGGAGCTTTTTTATTTGCAGTAATATTTATCTCGTAATAAAATAAATATAGATACTATTTACAAGGAGTACACAATGCAAGAATTAGTTTTACACAGAGTATACAAACACTTCAAAGGGGATTATTATTTGGTTGAGGATATAGCTAGGGATTCTGAGACACAGGAGGAAATGGTAGTATATCGCAAGCTGTACGATGATGGTTCTTTGTGGGTAAGACCAAAGGAAATGTTTTTATCCGAAGTGGATCATGAAAAGTATCCAGAGGTTACTCAGAAATATAGATTTGAGCTTCAGGAGATTGCTAGCAAAAAGAATCATTAGTTTATATATTGGTTTATGTTTTGTGAGAGGTATTATTACATGACCAAGATGATGAAAAGAGCTCTAATCAATTTAGGGTTCAGAGTTTTTGTATTCCTATTTATATTTGGAGCATATATCTTTCGTAAAGATATGCTTGTTGGCTTTATGACTCACGAGTTTACATTTGGTATTGCAGAGTACGGAATTAGTCCATTACATGTACTGTGGGGAATCTTTATGATAATGATGCTACAGCATATCATTCCCCATAAGTATCTTTCTATGGCCTACTTTAAAGGTGATGTCAAAACCTTTGATGAAGTTGAGGGTTATTCAAGGCTGAATCTTTTAGAATTTGTCCAGCAGATGAATGTAAGAGCTTGGATTGTAATGCTAGTCTGGTTGACATTTAATGCTGTGTTTGCAGTATTGTATCTCTTTAAGGTAATAGGTGCTGCAGATATGTTGATGCTGACTGTATTTTTCTATTTGTGCGATTATATATGCATTCTTATTTTCTGTCCGTTTCAGTCATTTATCATGCACAACAAATGCTGTATCAACTGCAGAATCTATGACTGGGGATATTTCATGATGTTTACTCCAATGCTGTTTATAAAGAATTTCTTTTCATGGAGTCTTTTCTTTACGGCGCTTATCGTCCTTATTAAATGGGAAGTGGGCTATGCGAAACATCCAGAGACGTTTTGGTTTGGAAGTAATAAACATCTGCAGTGTGCAAATTGCAAAGAGAAGCTTTGTATTATAAAGAACAGAAAAGGTCATGAAAGAGTTTAATAAAGCTTTATCGAATTTCATAAATGATGCTGCGGCAGGTGGAGCAGTACGCCATCTTGCTGATCTGGGATATTCTATATCGCAGATAGCAGATGAGCTTGATTATCCTATCTCAAAAGAAAAGATTGCAGGCTATATGTGGGAGCATTTTCTTAATATTGGAAAGATAAGCTTGGAAGAACCAAAGGCGTCCCATGAGAAAGCGTCCTTCGTCAAAGAGCAGGATAGTTTTGGTAGGATAAGCTTTCGGAGGGTGACTGAACAAATCGACAATTCACAAACGAAATACGTCCAATGTGATTTCGGAAGGCTGTTATATAAACGGGATGAAGCCTTTATAAAGCAGCTAGAAAAATTAAATCCAGGTGATAAAGAATACATAGAGCTTATGCCTTGGCCACTTACGCCTGTGTACCATGAACTGGATGAAAGAATGACTAGAATTAAAAATATAATATAAGTTTAAATTTTTGCTTCAAGGCTCTTCCTTGAAGCATTTTTTTTTGCTATACTATGTTACTGTACAAGTTTAACAGCTTAAAGTATTAAAGTAACATGGAGGAGTAATTAATTGAAGAAAGGTAATCGAGGTAGTTTCTCGGGAAAGATTGGTTTTGTGCTTTCAGCAGCTGGAGCATCAGTAGGATTAGGAAATATTTGGAGATTCCCTTACTTATGTGCTAAATATGGAGGAGGAATCTTTTTAATTGTTTATATAGTTCTTGCTTTAACATTTGGATACACAATGATCGTTGCAGAGACTGCGATAGGACGCGCTACAGGCAAAAGCCCAGTCGGGGCATTCAGGGATTTAAGTCACAACAAGTTAATGGGATTAGGAGGATGGATTAATGCAATCATTCCAATTCTTATCGTTCCTTATTATTCAGTTATCGGTGGCTGGGTATGTAAGTATTTATTTGAATATATCAGAGCAGATGTAAATGAAATCGCAAGCGACACATTCTTTGTAGATTTCATTACAAATGGATATGATGCAGAGTTTTGGTTTATCGTATTTACGATATTAGTTTTATTTGTTATTTACAAGGGTGTAGAAAATGGTATTGAGCGAGTATCAAAGTTCGTTATGCCAATCCTGGTGGTACTTGCCATTATAATCTGCATTTATTCAGTTACAAGACCAGGGGCATTTAGTGGAGTAAAATATTTATTTATCCCTAATTTTAAGCATTTTTCGATTATGACAATTGTTACTGCTATGGGTCAGATGTTTTATTCATTATCAATTGCCATGGGTATTCTTATTACATTTGGTTCTTATGTAAAGAAAGAAGTCAGCATAGAGGAATCCACAAAGCAGGTAGAGATTTTTGATACAGCAATCGCTATTATGGCCAGCCTTATGATTATTCCTGCAGTGTTTGCATTCTCTGGAGGAGATGAAAGCACATTAAATGCTGGCCCATCACTTATGTTTATCACAATGCCAAAGATTTTTGCCAGCATGGGATTTGGAAGAATTATCGGAATTCTTTTCTTTGCGTTAGTTTTGTTTGCTGCAGTAACAAGCGCAATTGCACTTACAGAAAGTGCTGTTTCTACATTTGAAGATGAATTCAAGTGGAGCAGAAAGTTTGGAACAAACGTTATGGCTGTTATCATGGTTGTTCTTGGAAGCTTATCATCACTTGGCAATGGACCACTTGCGAATGTTAAAATCATTGGCATGCAGTTCTTGGATTTCTTTGATTTCCTTACAAACTCAGTAATGATGCCTATAGCAGCTCTTGCTACATGTATTCTTATTACTAAGTTTATGACAGTAGAAAGACTGGAAGCAGAAGTTGAGCAGGAGAATCATCCATTTAAGAGAAAGGCTGTATTCTCTTTCATGATTAAATTCCTTTGCCCATTGTTTGTTGTTATTATTTTGATTAGTGCTATACTTAACGTGTTTGGGATTATTTCAATGTAAAATATGATAACAGAAGAAATCAGAGCAGATTTATTTGCAAACCAGGATATTAAATATAGGGATTTTCAAAGCAAGCTTACACCTACAATTGCAGAGGGCTCAGCTATCGGAGTACGCACTCCAGTCCTTCGCAAGCTTGCAAAAGGATATAGTAAGCGAAAGGATGTGGCAGATTTTCTTGATGATTTGCCACATCAGTATTTTGATGAAAATCAGATTCATGCATTTTTAATTAGTGAAATCAAGGATTATGATGAGTGTATTACTAGGCTTAATCAGTTTCTTCCATATGTGGACAACTGGGCTACATGCGACCAGATGTCACCAAAGTGTTTCAAAAAGAATCATGATTTGGTGCCTGGTCAGCTGTTAAAATGGATTGGTACAAATGATACCTATACTATTAGGTTTGCTATTGTTTCATATATGTCCCAGTTTTTAGATGAAGACTTCGACGAAGAATATTTGAAAATAGTTGCATCAGTCAAATCTGATGAATACTACATAAATATGGCTATAGCATGGTATTTCGCCACAGCTCTTGCTAAGCAGTATGAGGCAGCCTTGCCATACATTGAAAACAATATGCTTGATAAATGGACTCATAATAAAGCTATTCAAAAATCTATTGAAAGCTATAGAGTCACAGACGAACACAAGCAGTATCTTAGATCTTTAAAACGGAAGTAATAAACTATGAAATCACGACAAACATCAGAATCATTCTTACTAAGCGCTATAGTTTCTGCTTCAGGAGGCTTTCAGGATGCCTACACCTACAATCTTAGGGATAAGGTATTTGCAAACGCTCAAACAGGAAATATTGTCCTTATGTCTCAGCATTTAATGCAAAGAGAGTGGGCAGCGGGATTGCATTACTTACTGCCAATTCTTTCTTTTGCAGTAGGAATACTTATAGCAGAGCAAGTTAGTTTTCATTATCGAAATGCTAAAAAGATTCATTGGCGTCAGATAGTTCTTTTAATAGAAATCATAGTTTTGTCGGCAGTGGCTTTTTTACCGGCATCATTAAATGTACTGGCAAATGTTTTAGTATCATTAGCATGTGCCATGCAGGTGCAGTCATTTAGAAAGGTCAACGGATATCCTTATGCCAGCACCATGTGCATTGGCAACCTTAGAAGCGGTACAGAGAGCCTTTCAGTATATCTTAGAAATCATGAAAAGGGTGCCTTAAAAAAGGCAATGCACTATTATGGAATTATTATCGTATTTGCGATTGGTGCAGGCATCGGTGGAATTTTATCTATATATTTAGGATATAGGTGTATTTTAATATCAAGTGTGTTATTATTATTAGCGTTTTTAATGATGCGAAAAGAGCATCTATAAATCCTTGGGAGATTTGATTTAAATGAAACCGCTAAAGTTAACATCTATTCATTTAATACCATTAAGCTTTCTTATTACAATTGTAATAGGAGGGCTTATTTTAATGTTACCGTGGGCATCGGCAGATGGCAGTTGGACTGGTTTTATCCCATCGCTATTCACCGCTACCACATCAGCCTGTGTAACAGGGCTTACAGTTGTAAATGTGGCTACCCACTATAGCCTACTTGGCAAAATAATTATTCTTATACTTATTCAGGCAGGTGGTCTTGGAATCATAACAGTTGTTTCCATGATTATGCTTATTACTCAAAAGAAGTTTTCAATCGCCGACCGCAAAATGCTTCAGGAATCACTTAACCTGGAAACAGATGTAGGAGTATTAAAACTGCTCATCAGAATTTTTAAGGATGTGGCAAAGGTTGAAACATTTGGAGCCGCTGTATATGCTATAGATTTTATTCCTAGATTTGGCGTGGCGAGAGGTATCTGGTATTCGGTATTCACATCTATATCAGCCTTTTGTAATGCGGGAATAGATATATTTGGAGATAGCAGTTTAGTAGCGTACCATGATAATCCACTGATTATGATCAACACCATGTTTTTGATTGTTATGGGTGGTTTAGGATACGTAGTCTGGTTTGATATGTCTGAAAAGATTAAATATGGAATCAAGAAGAAATACAATCCAGTTATAATTTTCAAAAGATTTAATGAGCACACGAAGCTAGTCTTAAGCGTAACATTTGCATTGATTATTATAGGTGCAGTCCTTATCTTTATAGCCGAGTACGATAATATATATACTATTGGTCATTTTTCTTTAATAGATAAGATTATTAACAGCTTCTTTGAATCGGTTACCCTGAGAACTGCAGGCTTTGCTTCATTTGCCCAGGAGAACATGACAGATTTTTCTTGTGTTATATCGTATATTTGGATGTTTATAGGTGGTTCGCCTATAGGTACAGCAGGTGGTGTTAAGACAGTTACAATTTATTTGGCGCTGTTGAATATCATTTCATATATCAGAGATGATGACCAAACAATTACTTTTAACAGACGAGTGACAGAAGAAAACATGAGAAAGGCCACAGTTATTGTTTCTGTAGCTGCTTTTACAATCGTTGTTCTTACACTTGCATTGATTTCAACAAATCCTATTAATATGCAGGACGGTTTATATGAAATCATTAGTGCATCTGCCACAGTGGGACTTACCAGAGGATTGACAGGCAGTCTCAATCTGGCAGGCCAGTTAATCATTATTCTTGCAATGTATTTAGGCAGAATAGGACCTATATCCCTTGCAATTTTCTTTGCAGGTAAAAGACATAAAAATAACAAATGTAGATATTTAGAAGGAAGCTTCTTTGTAGGATAGGAGACATTATGAAAAAATCAATTGCAGTATTAGGACTTGGAAAATATGGTGCCAGTTTGGCAAAAAATATGTATGAAATGGGCGCTGATGTTTTAATCGTCGACCAGGATCAGGATAAGCTCAAGGAGCTTAATGGTTTCTGTACAGCTGCTGTATGTGCAGACATTACAAACGAAGATGAGGTTATTTCATTAGGTCTTAAAAATATGGATATCGTTGCGGTAGCAATGGCAGGAAATCTTGCTGCAAGTATCATGGCTGTTGCAGTTGCCAAGGAACAGGGGGTTCCACTTATTGTTGCCAAAAGTTCTTCAGACAGAATGACATCTATTCTTAAAAAGATTGGTGCCAACAAAGTAATTGTTCCAGAGGAGTACGGCGGAGAGCAGTCTGCTAGAATTCTTTCGTCAGACACATTCCTTGATTACTTCAAGGTGGATGGCAACCTTTGTATGATTGAAATCAATCCTCTTCAAAAATGGATTGGTAAAAATATGATGGAATTGAATGTACGTAAGAATTATAATGCCAACGTTATTGCCTTAAAGCGTGGATCAAGCTGGAAGATTTTGGACCCAGCAGAGGCGCTTAACGCAGATGACTTGTTGCTTATAGTCGTAGAACGTAAGGATTTGCATAGATTAAATAAATAATCTGTTGTCTTATACACAAATTGTTGACAATTACTAAGTATACTTTTTACAATGAATATACTGCTTTGAGATTGGAGACAATAATTGGAACTTAATAGTTTTTATGATTTTTATGCAAATAATTGGATTTCGAATGTAATAATAGTCGTAGGAGCAACTATCATAGCTTTGCTCCTCGCCTATTTATTACCTTTTTTTGATAATAAAATCTGTAACAAAATCGGTTTAAATCTACAGGGCGGCGTTAGTTCTAGCAAAAATGCAGATAAAAGCGCAATCATCAGAAAAATTATCCTTTGGGTGGCCTTTGTAGTTTATCTTTTTTTCCTTTTCTATTTAGTATTTCTTGCAAGAACTCCAAATCCAGATTATGTAGTTCGTAATGCGGGCTTTAGTATTTTTACTATGACATGGCAAGATATCGAGCTTCCAGAGGAAGAGTTTATCGAGTTTTATCTCAATGTTATGGTGTTCATCCCTATGGGATACTTGCTTCCATATATTTTCAGATGGTTCAGAAATCATGCATGGAGCAGATCACTTATTATGTGCTTTGTTTCCTCTATTGTAATCGAGAATTTACAGCTTATCACAAAGCGTGGAACATATGATACTGCGGATGTTATAGCAGATACATTTGGCGGATTTATCGGAATAGCGTTATACATGCATCGTGCATACACTCTCACAAATCCAGAGTGGAGAAAGGATTTTAAGTACTACAAGCGATGGAAGAAGCTGGCGAAAAATGGAGTTCTTTTTCCATTTTCTAAAAAGCTTGCTATCAATCGTGTTATTATCCAAGCTGCAGATGAGGACGAGATTTGGAATTTCTATGTAAAAGATTTGGGATTCCAGATTAAGAAGATTATTATTCCAAAGGATGTTACTCAGACAAACTTACTTCTATCAATGGGAAGAACTTCCTTGGAAGTACATTGTTTGAACAAGCAGAATGATATACCGGCCCAGACTATAGTGCTTGCACACCACAATATGGATGGTATAAAGCGAAGATTAGATAAGGCAAATATAACAAGTGAATGTGGAACGGACCCATACACAAATCATAGAACATTGACTGTGATGGGCCCGGACAATACTAAGGTTATTTTTCTTGAAACCTAATTCTATTCAGTTTTTAGATTCATGTACCATCTAAATATGGCAACACCGATAATGATGGCATATCCTGCAATACTGAGGATTGAAGGAATCTCACCAAGGAAGATTATTCCAAGGATGGCTGCAAATACAACTTGTGTGTAATCAAACACAGAAATCTCTTTTGCAGGAGCGTATTTGTAAGCGGTGGTGATTGAGAACTGTCCAAGTGATGCGCTTACACCAGCCATAAGCAGGCATAGCAATTGTGTTGGACTCATTGGAGCAAAATCTGTTATTAAAAATGGCAGAGTCACTACACATGAAAAGAACGAAAAATAAAATACAATAACAGGAGTTTTTACACCCTGTTGTCCAAGCTTGCGGACACAAACATATGCTGTTCCTGCGCCAAAGCCACCAAATAGGCCGATGAGTGCAGGAACAGTTTCTGTTATAAGGCCTGTTGGTCTGATGATGAATAATGCGCCGATAAAAGCAATGATAGTAGCTGCGATATCAACACGCTTTGGATATTCCTTCAAAATAAAAATAGAAAGAATAATAGCAAAGAATGGTGATAGCTTATTTAGCATGTTGGCGTCGGCAATTCCTAATCTATCGATAGCATAGAAGTTTGCAATAAGTCCTGATGTTCCGAAAAAGCATCTTGCAAACAAAGGAGGAATACTTGGCTTTTCAACTTTAATTCCTACGTTGGCCCTTAGAAGAGCTGCGATGGCAACAAACATGGCCACGAAGTTTCTAAAGAATGCTTTTTGCATGGTTGGCAAATCGCCTGAGATACGGACGAAAAATGTCATAAGTGAAAAGCCGACAGCGGCTAATAGAATACAAATGATTCCCTTGAGTTTGTTATTTTTAGTCATAATGGGTCTCCTAAATCTTGATTATTCCCCAAACACATATCATACAATTAAAGAGTATATCACGTAATATTGATGAATTGTATAGATTTCTGTTTTTCTGTCAGCAAGAAGTCATAGCTAAATTATGTGAATTGCATCTTATAAAGTTGGTATTGAAGTTGCAAGAAAAATATTGGTAAAATAAGCATAGTAGGAAGGGGGAGAGGCTATGCATAGGATGTCAACAAAAGAAATTTTGGCGGAATCTTTCAAAGAGTTGGCAGAGAAAAAACCAATTAATAAAATTACGATTACAAATATCACTGATAATTGTGGAATGACACAGCCTACTTTTTACAATCATTTTAGGGACAAATATGATTTGATTACCTGGATTTATTTGCAGGAAGCGCAAAAGCATATTAAAAACGTAGGGAAAGATGGCTGGACATGGAAAGATACAATTAGTTGTAATCTACAGTATTTTATGGACAACAAGTCCTTTATAGTCAACGCATTAAAGAATACCAAGGGGATGGATTCTTTTGTTTTTCAGATGGCCAATACAAACCGTGATTTACTTGTAAAAGAAGTGAAAAGTAAAACAGGAAAAGATGAGTTATCTGATGAAATGATGGCATTGATTAAGATGTACGTATGTGGCATATGTCAGTACGTATGTGGCTGGTTATTGGAACCAAATCCAATGCCATGCGATAAACTAGCCGGCATCATACAGGAATTTGCTCCTAGTGAAATACGTCCATTTATCTGCGCTTAATTTTGTAAAATTAAATCAATGCAAAATGATTTAGTATTTGCGTTTAGCTATATATCGACTTTCTGTAATATCGTTGATACATTATTATTGTACACAATACTAATGTGAACGAATTACAGGAGAGTATAAAATGACAAAAACATCGGACAAGGTATTATGTTTGGAGAATCAGCTTTGTTTTCCATTGTATGCATGTGCTAAGGAGGTTGTACGTAAGTATAGAAAGCCTCTTGAGGAACTTAATCTTACCTACACCCAGTATATTGTCATGATGGCTTTATGGCAGGCTGGCGATTTGACTGAAGGAGAAATTGGAAAGTGCGTGCATTTGGATTCAGGCACTTTGGCTCCACTTTTAAAGCGATTAGAAAAGCAAGGCATGATTACCAGAGGAAGATCTGAAAAGGATGAGCGAAAGCTTGTTATTAAGCTTACAGATGAGGGACAGGCATTAAAAGAAAAAGCTAAAAAGGTTCCAGCTCAAATGAAAGGGTGTCTTAATCTTTCAGATGAGGAAAAGGCTCAGTTAAAGAAGCTACTGGATAAGGCTATGCAAGGAATTGGTGAAGAATAAAATTGATTTTTACAATCTTCACATAGATTTCAGATAAGTAACAGTACAAGTTCATAATGGGAGAGTAATATACAATCATCGCAAGAGCGATAAAACTTTTTCATATATCATTCTCCCAAAAAAAGCTGCTGGCGGGCAGCTTTTTTTACTATGTATTTATAATTGAAAATGATTATCAACAGGAGTATAATGATTTTACAAAATCGAATCACACACAATCGATGCGATGGAATGATAAGATCATTTAAGAGGTGTATATATGGAAAAGGAATTTGATATTCAAGCGTATATGACAGCTGGAGTAGAGCGAGTTGTAAAGGATTCAATTCGTGCTACTTTGAAAGATCCAGCTGAAAGCATTTTTATGGCAAAGTTTGCATTAGCAACAAAGAAAGCTGCTGATGTTAGAAAGAAATTCAAGGAAGAGGGCTTACATGTTCCTCCATTCCTAATTGCATCAATCACTAGCAATTGCAACTTACATTGTGCAGGCTGTTATTCTCGTCAGAACGACGCCACAAAGGATTGCGAGCCTGTAAATCAGCTTAGCGATGAACAGTGGCTTACCATCTTCGATGAAGCAGAGGATTTAGGAATCAGCTTTATTCTTCTTGCTGGTGGCGAGCCTCTTCTTAGAAAAGGTGTCATCAAGGCAGCTGCAAAGAAGCCTAATATTCTTTTCCCAATCTTTACAAATGGAGTATTCATCAGTGATGAGTACTTTGAGTTATTTGATAAAAACAGAAACCTTGTGCCAATCATGAGTATTGAAGGACACAAGGAAGCAACTGACAGCCGTCGTGGCGAAGGAATTTACGATAAGCTTATTTCAAACATGGAAACATTCAAAAAGAATGGTCAAATCTTCGGCAATTCAGTTACAGTTACTACAGAAAACTTTGACGATGTTCTTTCTGATGATTTTGTATCTATGCTTCAGGGATATGGCTGCAAGGCTGTAATCTATGTTGAGTATGTTCCTGTATCAGATGAGAGCAAGCACCTTGCCCTTAGCGAGGACCAGGAAGAGCAGCTTAGAGCTAGAATTGCCACTCTTCGTGAGGAATATGAGGACATGGTTTTCATTTCATTCCCAGGTGATGAAAAGTCATCAGGCGGATGTGTTGCAGCAGGCAGAGGATTTTTCCACATCAATTCCCATGGTGGAGCTGAGCCATGCCCATTCTCGCCATTCTCCGACACAAACGTAATGGACATGGGCCTTCGTGGAGCCATTTCGTCACGTCTCTTCCAGGTACTCCAGGCAGGCGACATCCTAAAGGATGACCACGTAGGTGGCTGCGTCCTCTTCGAAAAGAAAGAACAGGTGGAGGCACTTTGCAATTAGGTGTTGATTTTTTGCCACACTTGTAGCATTATATGTAAGGAATTTAATATGAGACGGGAGCTTGTAGACAGGCTGAGAGGAAGGTGTGACCTTCGACCGAGAACCTGATTTGGATAATGCCAACGTAGGGACGCCGATTAATAATGATATTGATATTATGCGGAAGCTATTTGAGAAATCAGGTAGCTTCCGTTTTTTTATGCAAAAAAGGAGGAATAATGGAATTTAATAGCGAGCTTTATTTTATTACTGACAGTACACCGTATGAGCTAGATGAATTCCTGTGGCGAGTTGAGGATGCCTTAAAGGGCGGCGTAACTTTGATGCAGCTTCGAGAAAAAAATCGTACCACAAAGGAATATATTGAACTGGCACAGGCAGTACATGAGATTTGCAGAAAGTACAATGTTCCGCTGATTATTGATGATCGTGTGGATGTAATGCTTGCTGTGGATTGCGAGGGGGTCCATTTAGGGGCAGAGGATATGCCTCTTGAGATGGCAAGAAGGATTATCGGCCCTGATAAGATTTTGGGAGCTACTGCCAAGAAAGTGGATGTAGCAAAAGCAGCATATGAGGCTGGGGCTGATTATCTGGGAGTTGGCGCAATCTATCCAACTACTACAAAAGTAAAAACTATCATTACGTCCACGGAGACATTGGATGCAATATGTAAGGCAGTTCCTATCCCAGTTAATGCTATTGGCGGTTTGAATGCTTCCAATATGGATGTATTAAAAGGAATTGACATAGCTGGGGTTTGCGCTGTTTCAGCCATTATGAAAGTAGATTCGCCACGAAATGCTGCTGAAAGTATGAAAAAGAAATTTAGGGAGATAAAAGGATGAAGGTAGTTTTATCAATTGCGGGAAGCGATAGTAGTGGTGGTGCAGGTATCCAGGCAGATTTAAAGACGATGACTGCACATGGAGTCTATGGAATGACAGCAATCACTGCACTTACTGCACAAAATACCACAGGGGTAACAGAGATTGTGGAATCATCGCCACATTTCCTGGAAGAACAAATAGATGCTTGTTTGACTGATATTCCGGCGGATGCGGTAAAAATTGGAATGCTTCCATCAGTGGAGCAAGTGCGAGTGGTAGCTAGAAAGCTTAAGGAGTTTGGAGCAAGGAATATTGTGGTGGATCCGGTTATGGTGGCTACAAGCGGAAGTAGATTGATGGAAAACTCCACCCCAGCAGTGATGGCAAAAATGTTATTTCCACTGGCTAGAGTTATTACACCAAATATACCTGAAGCAGAAACCCTTACCGGCACAAAGATAGAAGACAAAATAGATATGGAGCAGGCAGCCAAAAAGCTTGGTGAAAAATATGGATGTGGAGTTCTTGTAAAAGGCGGTCACTGCGTGGAGGATGCAAGCGATGTTCTTTTTGATAATGGATGTGTTACATGGTTTGAAGGGGAAAGAATTGATAGCACCAACACTCATGGAACAGGCTGCACATTATCAAGTGCTATTGCATCGAATTTGGCACTGGGGTACGACTTGAAAGACTCTATCATAAATGCGAAGTCATATATAGAAAAAGCTATTGGCGCAAATCTGGATTTAGGTAAAGGTAACGGTCCACTTAATCATTGTGTGGCCAGCTAGAAGGAAAGGAGAAGTAATGGTTTTCTTAAATGGAAAAGAGTATGAGTTAGCAAACAAGACGCTTGCTACTGTACTGGATGATTTTAAATTTGACGTCAGAACTATTGCTGTGGAGATTAACGAAGAAATCATTTCTAAGACAACATTTAATGAGACCATCTTAAAGGATGGGGATGTTGTTGAGGTAGTAAGTTTTGTAGGAGGCGGCTGATTGATACCGACAAAGGATGAGTTCTATAAGGCGCTTGTAGATAGACATGGCGCAGAAAATCAAAAAAAATTCGACGAGGCTGTGGTTGCAATATGTGGGCTAGGTGGCTTGGGATCTAATATAGCCACATGTCTTGCAAGGGCGGGCATAGGCCACTTGATTTTGATTGACTATGATTTTGTGGATGTAAGCAATCTCCATAGACAGCATTACAAAATCAATCAGGTTGGTATGAAAAAAACTGATGCAATGGCGGCTAATCTACATGAAATAAATCCATACATAAAGATTGAGACTCATAACATAAAGCTGACCGAGGCTAACACAAAACCATTGATAGAAAAGGCGGATATTGTCTGTGAGGCTTTTGACTCACCTGAAAGTAAGGCTATGCTTGTTAATCTAGTACTAGAACAAATGTCAGATAAATATATTCTATCTAGCTCGGGAATGGCGGGATTTGGCAGTGCAAATGATATAAAGACTAGAAGAGTATCAAAGAGATTCTACCTTTCAGGAGATGGGGTTAGTGATGTTAATGATGGTATTGGGTTGATTTCATCTAGAGTGATGGTTTGCGGAGCACACGAAGCAAATATGGTACTTAAAATTCTCATTGGAGAATTAGACGCATAAAAATGAAAGAGGAAAATGGAATGGAAAATGACAAACTGGTAATCGGTGGTAAAGAATTTGATTCTCGTTTTATTTTGGGATCAGGAAAATATTCGATGAAGCTTATTGAGGCAGCAACCAAAGATGCTGGAGCAGAAATAATCACTCTTGCAGTTCGAAGAACGAATACCAAGGATGAAGAAAATATTTTGGATTATATTCCAAAGAATGTAACTTTACTTCCAAATACAAGTGGCGCAAGAGATGCCAAGGAAGCAGTAAGAATCGCAAGACTTGCCAGAGAATTGGGCTGTGGCGACTTTGTAAAAATAGAAATAATGAGAGACACCAAGTATCTCCTTCCTGATAATTACGAAACAATAAAAGCAACAGAAATTCTTGCAAAAGAAGGCTTTGTGGTTATGCCTTATATGTATCCAGATTTGAATGTTGCAAGAGAATTGCAAAATGTTGGAGCTGCATCCATCATGCCACTTGCATCACCTATAGGTTCAAATAAAGGTTTGGCTACAAAAGAGTTTATACAGATTCTTATTGATGAAATAGATTTGCCTATTATAGTAGATGCTGGAATTGGAAAGCCATCACAGGCATGTGAAGCAATGGAAATGGGGGCTGCGGCAATAATGGCAAATACTGCGCTTGCAACAGCAGGAGATTTGACACTTATGGCTTCAGCATTCAAGGACGCTATTGAAGCAGGAAGAAAAGCATACTTGGCAGGCCTTGGAAGAGTGCTTACTCGTGGCGCAGCAGCATCAGATCCACTTACAGGTTTCTTACATTAGGAGGCATCATGGAAAACACATTTTTATTTGATTCAAAGGAATTATCTGCAACAGGGCTAGAGCGCAAGCACCAGATTGAGACAGACCCTTCATCTAGAATCAATCACATGGAATACTTGCCAGGTATGGATATTATTGAGTCGGATGTACGTAAAAACGTAATGGAACATTTTGATTCCTATGATTACAACAAATACACAGCTGCAGATGTCAGAAGAGCACTTGCCAGCGATAAATGCTCAATAGAGGATTTTAAGGCACTTCTTTCTCCAGCTGCGGAACCTTTTTTGGAACAGATGGCCAAGAAGGCACAGCAGGAAACAAGTAAGCACTTCGGAAATACGGTATATCTTTTCACACCAATCTATATAGCCAACTACTGCGAGAATTACTGCGTATACTGCGGATTTAACTGTTATAACAAAATCAAAAGATTAAAGCTTTCATATGAACAGATAGAGCATGAAATGCAGGTTATTGCAGATAGTGGAATGGAGGAAATCTTAATTCTCACCGGAGAAAGCCCTGCAAAATCAGATGTTGAATATATAGGCGAGGCATGTAAGATTGCCAGAAAATATTTCAAAATGGTTGGAATCGAAATATATCCGGTAAACGTAAAGGATTACAAATATTTGCATGAGTGTGGAGCTGATTATGTTACTGTTTTTCAGGAAACATACGATTCTGATAAGTATGAGACACTGCATTTGATGGGAAACAAGAGAATCTGGCCATACAGATTTGATGCTCAGGAGCGAGCTCTTATGGGTGGAATGCGAGGAGTTGCCTTTTCTGCACTTTTGGGGCTTTCGGATTTCAGAAAGGATGCCCTTGCATCAGCCTTGCATGTCTACTATTTACAGCGCAAATACCCTTATGCAGAAATGTCATTATCATGTCCTAGACTTCGACCAATTATCAATAATGACACAATCAATCCACTTGATGTAGGGGAAAAGCAGTTGTGCCAGATTATTTGTGCTTATCGTATATTTTTACCTTTCTGTGGCATTACAGTCTCTTCTAGAGAGACTGCAGCTTTTAGAAATGGAATTGTAAAGATAGCTGCTACTAAGGTTTCTGCAGGAGTGTCTACAGGTATTGGTGACCATGAGGAGAAATATACAGGTGAGGAGTCTATGGACCCTTCCGGTGATGAGCAGTTTGAAATATCTGATGGCAGAAGTTTAGGCACAATGTATGTAGACATTTCTGATGAAGGTTTACAACCAGTTTTCAACGATTACATATATGTTTAAAGGAGAAGAATAATGAGAAAATACACAACACAGATGGACGCAGCAAGACAGGGGATTATTACTCCAGAAATGAAGCAGGTGGCGCTGAAGGAATATCGCACACCTGAGGAAATAATGGAGCTTGTTGCCAAGGGACAGGTTGCTATTCCAGCAAATGTAAACCATAAGTGTCTTAATCCAGAAGGTGTAGGCAGTATGCTTCGTACAAAAATAAATGTCAATCTTGGCGTATCCCGTGACTGCAAGGATTACGATATCGAAATGCAAAAGGTTATGGCTGCAGTGGATATGGGGGCTGAGGCCATTATGGATTTATCCAGCCATGGAAACACAGAGCCATTTAGAAAGAAGCTGGTAGATGAATGTCCAGCAATGATAGGCACAGTGCCTATTTACGACAGCGTAATCCATTATCAGAGAGATTTAGCTACATTGACAGCAAAGGATTTTATCGATGTGGTTCGTTTACACGCTGAAAACGGAGTGGACTTTGTGACACTTCACTGTGGAATTACACGTAAGACAATCGATCAGATAAAGCTTCATAAAAGAAAGATGAACATTGTATCAAGAGGTGGTTCACTTGTATTTGCCTGGATGTCTATGACAGGGGAGGAGAACCCATTTTATGAATACTATGATGAGATTTTGGATATCTGTCGCCAGTATGATGTGACAATATCACTTGGTGATGCTTGTAGACCTGGCTGTCTTGCTGATGCCAGTGATGTGTGTCAGATAGAAGAATTGGTACGTTTAGGAGAGCTAACAAAGCGTGCATGGGCCAAGGATGTGCAGGTTATGGTGGAAGGTCCAGGCCATATGCCAATGGACGAAATTGCTGCTAATATGAAAATTCAGCAGAAGGTTTGTATGGGAGCCCCATTCTACGTACTTGGACCTCTTGTTACTGATATTGCTCCAGGATATGACCATATCACATCAGCAATCGGAGGTGCGATAGCGGCTCAAAACGGTGCAGCATTTCTTTGTTATGTTACACCTGCGGAACACTTGGCTTTGCCTAATCTTGAGGATGTTAAACAGGGAATCATTGCATCAAAGATTGCAGCACATGCAGCAGATATTGCTAAGCATGTACCACATGCAATGGATAGAGATAATGCCATGGCAGATGCCAGACAGTGTTTTGATTGGGACAAGCAATGGGAATGCTCAATTGACCCAGAGACTGCCCAGGCTATCCGTGCTGACCGTTCACCAGAATTTGATGACACATGTTCTATGTGCGGTAAATTCTGTGCCGTTAGAAGCATGAATAAAGCCTTGGCAGGAGAGTACATAGATATTTTAGGCTAATTGCCTTCAAAATCAGGTCCCATATTTCCGGGGCCCATATCATTAGGGGCCATATCATCAGGTCCCATATCAGGAGTTTGGCCTGCGCCTGGGTCATTTGTTGACAAAGGTGCAGGTTCATTTCTCCAATCTGTTATAGGTTCTTGAGGCTCGTTAATTGTAAAGTTGCCCTCAGTAATCTGGCCGCCATTGTTATCAATATCGCTCTTTTCTACGGTTGAACCATATACGTTTGTGTAGCTCATAGCTGTTGCTGTACAAGCAGGAAGTTTACTTCCTAATTCACTTCTAGTGTGGTCATCAGATATAGCTTCATCAGTTAAATTAAAATACGTATATACGGATGAACCATAGCTTTCTGAAATAGAATCATCCCAGGTAAGATCTACATTATAAAAATCTCCATCAACGGAAATGATATTCCAAGCGTGATCGCCACCAGATGCTGTTCCTGTAAGGTAATAGCAGGTTAAGCCAGCCTCTTGGCAAATAAGCTGGAAAGCCCTTGCGTATCCGGCGCATACTGTGGAGCCGTTAACAAGTGCTGAGTATGCACTTTGATTTAAATCAGCGTTTGTATTATAAGTAGTTAATTCGCAAATTGCATCGTGTATATACAATTCTTTTTCGATATCAGAAGAGTATGCGCTTGCAGCAGTAGAAATGCTATCTACAACACTATCGAACTGAGTCTTCGCCGAATCCAACTGGTCACTTGATATTCCAAAGCTCAGCTGAACCTGTACAACCGCATTGGATTTGTTATATCCATATTTATAAGATGTGTTGAGCCAGAAAAGCTCAGGATGATCATTGAATACAGAATTAATAGTCTCGCTTAATTCTGACTCAGAAAGTTCATTTACCAATGTGAAAATCTCAGTATTGTAAGCTACTGCATTTGCGTATATCTGGTTGTAAACAGCCTGTTCCTCGGAAGATAGAAGAGCTCGATAAGGATATACGGTAGAGTCAAATGTATAATCCTCACCAGTATTAACAGGCGAATCCAGGGAGCTTGAATCCTGCTCGGTGCCAGTGCCCTCCATAGGGCCATTTCCCAAGGTGTGTTCACTACTTGAAAGGTTGGAAGTCGACTGTGCGAAAAAGCCTTTTGCAGCAGCTATGGTTTCGGTAACGTAGGAGATAGTGTCGTCAACATCTATACCGAATAGGGGCATGCATAACACGAATCCCTCTACAAGAATGGCAATGGTAAATGTAATGATTATTCCTTTAAAAAAAGATGAAAGCTTTTTTCTTTTTTTCATAATTGACCTCTGTTGTGATATTAAAAAACTATCTGTATTATAAAATCTAAAAAAGAAGAAAGCATCAGGAAAACCCTAAGATTCAGCTAATCGTCACTTAAAATTCAGATTAAAAATTACATTATCATCTATGCAATCCACCCATATTTTACCTTCATGCTCAGTAGCAATAGCTTTAGCAATAGATAGTCCTAAGCCATAATGTCCAACTCTTTCTGCTCTTGAATAATCAGATCGATAGAATCGTTCAAATATTTTTTCACGTTCATTTTCAGGAATCTCTTCACCTGTATTAGCTACTTTTAGCATTATTTTGCCAGATTCTTCCGTTAGAGTAATATTTATTTTTCCATTAGGCGAACAGTTACTTATGGCATTGTCTATCAGTATAGAAATCAGTTTTTCCATGTTAGTTTTATCGCAAACTTTTATTATGTCATTGGCTATATCATAGTTAAGCTCAAGATTATTCTCATAGGCAGATGCTTCGAAGGGCAGAATATTGGCTAGTACAAGTTCACTTAGATTAACTTCGCTCATTGTTGGTTTGATGTTTTCAAGACGTGCTAAATCCAATAATTGATGAACGATAGTAGACATTCTTTCATTTTCATATTTTATGTTTTCTAGCCATGGATTATCAGGCAAGTTGCGACCAAGAATTTCTGCATTTGCACTGATTGTGGATATAGGAGTTTTTAATTCGTGACCTGCATCAGAAATAAATTGTTTTTGTTTTTCATAGGCGGTTTCTATTGGCTTTACTACCCATTTTGAAAGAATAATTGAAACCATAAGTAAAATTAATATAGATATTCCACCGAATACAATCATATTTTTGATTAAATAAGAGATGGTCAAATCCATAAGAACTGTGTCCATCATGGTTACTAGAATGTAGTCATCCTCTTTTGTAATAAGATAAGTTACAGAATTGCCTTCGCCATAATCCTTGCCAGATTTTAATAGATTTGAGGCATACTCGACTAGCGCTTCATTAGAAAAACCTGATGGAGCATCATTTAAGTATTCAATTACATTACCATCCAAATCGAAGGCTACAGCATAAAAAGTTGAGACCTGAAAGTTATGAAATGAAGTGGTTGGCGTGAAATCATCGGATGCTTTTTGTGGCGAAGGCTGTAGAATGGCAGAATCAGGAAAACCATTTTCATCATAGGCCTTAGCAAACATGTGGAGCATTTCTTTATTTTCTTTTGTTGTTTGAATACGTGTTGTTCCATATATAATACCTAATGTGGAAACTACTATAAAAATAAGGAACATCATTGTAATTACTACTATTCGAATTCTTGAACGTGAAATCATATTAACCTCTCAATTCGTATCCCATGCCTCTTACTGATTTTATTTCTGTAGTTGAGCCTAAGAATTTAAGCTTTTTGCGTGTAAATGAAATATAAACTTCTACATTATTGTACTCGGCTTCATTATCATAACCCCATACCTTTAAAGTAAGTTGTTCTTTAGAAATAATCTGTTCTTTGTTTGTTAGTAAACATTCAAGTATTTTATATTCTTTTTCTGGAAGGCGAATACTTTTATTTGTATTTGTACATGATAGTGTTAGAGATTTTGTGTTTAATGATAAGTCAAATGCCTCTAAAGTGGATGAGATATCCTTTCTATTACGACGAAGGAGGGCTCTAAGTCGTGCCAAGAGTTCTTCGACTTGAAAAGGTTTTGTCAGGTAATCATCTGCTCCACAATCAAGACCAGCTACTTTGTCAAGTACATCACTTTTAGCAGTAAGCATTAGAATAGGAGTCTCTAATCCATTTGCTCTAGCAGATTGTACAATATCAAAACCGTTCATTGATGGAAGCATTACGTCACATATGATTGCATCGTATATATTTGCTATACAAGCATCGTAACCTTGAGCACCGTCATATTTAACATCTACGATGTAACCTTCTTGATGCAGTAATTCACAAACAGCATCTGCCATTCTTTTTTCATCTTCAATCATTAATATTTTCATAGTTTTACCTCATTTGTATTTTAATATTGTACATATTTTTCTTGAAGAAACCTTGAAAAAACATTGTTCAAATAATCTTCACATTATTTCAAGCTTTCTTCAAGGTTCGCAGATTAAAGTACAGGCACAGTCAATGAAAAAGCAGTTTTGTAAGGAGGCTTTTAATGAAAAAGAGATTTGTTTCATTTTTAATGGTAGCTGCAATGGCTACTAGTATGGTGGCTTGTGGAAGTACTACAGATACTACAACTGAAGTAACAGCAGAAGCTACTTCTTCAGAAACAAGTGAAGAACAGGCATACATAGAGGAAACTTTAAACTTGGCAAATAATGATGAAGTGACCTGGTCCTACGATTCAGAGGCAGATGCATGGATTATGTCAATTGTATCAGCAGTAGCTTATCCAGAAATTGAGGATGAACAAGGTGTTTCCGTATGTGTTCCCGGTGCATATGTGACAGGAATTGATACTGATGGAGACGGTGAAGCAGATGTTACTGCATCAAGCTACTCAGATGCAGTAAACGGTACACTTGTAATTGATTACGAAGCAGAAATTGTTAGCTCAAATGGACAGGTATACACTGCAGCAACTGCTCCTGTAATCGTAAATACAGGTGCAGCAGGATACAGCTCTTCAACAAATACTGAGGCGGCAACAACATATGCATCTGAAGGCTACATCAACATGTCATGTGGTAACAGAGGTAAGAACGATACAGCTACAGATGAAGATGGAAATGAATATTATACAGGTGATGCTCCAAGCTGCCTTGTGGATCAAAAGAATGCTATTCGTTTTGTTAAGTACAATATTTTACTTGGTAACCTTCCAGGTAGCACAGAATACTTTGTTTCAACTGGTGGTTCAGGCGGTGGAGCACATGCTACTATGGTTGCTGCAACTGGTAACAACTCTGATTTTTATGACTATGAAATCGAAGCTGGAGCAGTAGGTGTTTATCAGAATGAGGATGGCAGTTATTCAACATCCGTAACTATTGATGGAACAACATACGAGATTTCAGATGGTGTATGGGGATGTATGGCTTATTCTGCAATTACATCACTATATGAGGCTGATATGGCATTGGCATTTGAATACTATATGGATACAGATTACGATTTTGGCACTGAGTTCAAAGAACAGCTTGCTGAATATCTTTCTGAAGAATACATGGAGTATATCAATGAACAGAACCTTTCTGTAAATGAAGCTGATGTTCAGCTTGATATTAATGGTGATGGAGATATGACAGATACTATTTCTCTTACTATCGAGTATGATGAAGAGAAATATGCAGATACAAATGGATATGGCGGAACATACGTTGATTTCTACTTGGCAGAGTTTGTATCAAATCTTCAGTGGTATCTTGATAATCTGGATTACGCAGAAGGGTGGACTTGGTTTGACGAGGATGGAAATGCTCTTTCTGACGAGGAAGTTGCAGCTATGACATCAGAAGATAAAGCTGAAGCCTTCATTGAAGGTAGATATGCAAAGAGCTCTTCCGGTGGAGATATGATGGGTGGCCCTGGTGAGGGAACTCCTGAAGGGGCAGGCCCAGGTGGTGATATGGAAGGTGCTCCAGAAGGCGCTGGCCCAGATGGTGCAAGTTCTGATGGTGAATCTGAAGAATCATCAGATAGAAGCTTTGATAATAGCGATGTAGCTGCAAATTCAGCTGGTGATACTATGGATGTTGGTACTCCTGATGAAGGAACAACACAGTCTGCAGGTACAACAACTGATTCGGCAAACTACAGCACTTATGAAGAAATGCTTGAATCATATCAGGAAGATATTGCAGAAATTCAGGCTGGGGATAAATATGGTAATAACATAGTAGATCTTTATAATCCTCTTAATTATATTGGCGATGAAGACACTGACGATGCAACTTGGGTTAGAATTCTTTGCGGTGCATCTGAAGGTGACATCTCAATGTTCAACTCATTGAATCTACAGATTGCTATGCTTTCAGCAGGCATTGATGCAACTATTGATTGGCAGTGGGATGGTGGACATGTACCATCAGAAATCCTTGGGGATAGCCTCTCATACTATGTGGATAAGATGTATGGTGAATATGTAGATGGTGCAGAAACTATTACTAAGGCTGAAGCTGAGACCCAGACAGAGAATGGTGATGCTACAGAAGCAACTGGAACAGATATTTCTAGTTGGGTTGATTACAGTGATACATCATCTGTTTCATTTACAGTAGCAGATGCAGTAAGCTACAGAACACAAGGTGCAAGTAAAACTGTACCAGGATTTGATGTAATGGATTATGGCCAGGAAGACTATGTATTTGGTGACAGTGATTCTGATGCGAGACATTGGAGTGAAAAGCTTCTTGAAGTACTTGAAGAGCATGCAGATGTTTTGTCAGAACTATTTAATTCAGGAAATTAATAACTAATAAAAAATAACCATCAGGTCAACAGGCCTGATGGTTTTTGTTATTTGATAGAACGAAGAGTACAGATGTTGTCTCCAATAGTGATGTTGTGCTTATTCAAGAACGCCATGAACTCAGGGTTAAGCTCTGGCTGGCAAACTGACTGTGGATCGTGAGCGTCACAGCCAATTACAAAGTTGGCCCCCATCTCTGTGGCTAAGTCAAAGAACTTGTCGCATGGATAGTTGCGCTTTCCTGTGAAGCCAAGAAGATTTACTTCAAGTGGTATATTTAAATCAATAGATGCAGCAACAAGGCGTTCCATGTGCTTTTTGTAGGTGTTGTCATCGCCATTGTAGTAAATCAAGTCAGGATGTGCCAAATATGTAAACATACCTGTTTGCATTCCCTCGATTGCAGTATCTACGTAATCAATCAAGTGTTGATCATCAGTGGTAGGAGCTCCAGCATAGAATCCATCAATCTCGTCAGGAATGAAATGCTGCCCCTGAATAATATAATCAACAGGATAGTTTCTGAGCTCTTTAATCAGAGCATCAAAGTATTTTCTAAAGTATTCTACCTCGAATCCTATGTAAATAGTGATATCGTCCTTGTATTCTTCTCTAAGCTTTACAAGTGTATCAACATAGTTTTCTAATTCCTCCATACCCATTCTGATGTGTGACTTATAACTGGATGGATATGGCTGTGGTGTGTGATCTGAAAAGCCAAGAATTTTGAAGCCGTTTGCGATGGCAGATTCAATGTATTCTCTTTCACTGCCAGTGGCATGATTACATCTTGGCGTATGTGAATGATAATTTGCTAACATAAAAGTTCCTCCGACAATTGAACATAATATCACAAAATAATAAAATATGATAATTAAGTCCAGCGGTGTGATGTCAAGTGAAGAAGAATAAAAATTCTTTTATTTTTTGATATATTTCACGAAAAGAAAAAACGACCACCTAAGCCCTGTCGACCATATTTTTAAATGAGCAGGGCGTACTCATCAGCAAGTAGGTGATACTACTATGCTGGACGATATAGACGATTGTCTTTCAGCAGTCGAAAGACTAATCGCACAAGTTTACGGGCAGTTAATGCGAGTGCACGTTTATGTTGGTATCTGTTTACCTCTTTGTATTTGAGGTGATAGAAGTCGTTGTATTCCTTGTCGCATCTTACAAGAGATAATGC
>NZ_FOWB01000004.1:0-19456 GCF_900115355.1 Pseudobutyrivibrio sp. JW11
ATTTTGGATGAAGGATTTGAGGATAGTATAACAATCATGGCATTGCCTTCAAAATATCGTATCTCTTTAAGAACAAGTAACATCATCGAACGAGAAAACAGAGAAATAAGACGACGTGAAAAAGTAATACAAATCTTTCCTAACAGCGAATCAATCATTCGACTTATTGGAGCAATCCTCTACGATGATCACAATGACTGGAGCGTAGCTCAGAGGCTTTTTGACATGCAGGAGTACTACGATAACCTCAATAAAATACAAAAGGAGCTCATAAAAATGAGAGTGGCCTGAGGAATACTATTTTAACTGAAAGATGAATTTACACACAAATATGGACTTGACTCTAGTTGGACTATATCAGGAGAAAAGATAGAGGATATATAGTCGGTGGAGATGGGCTGTGACTATATAGGAGCCTTCTAGCGGGCTATATATAGTCAAAATTGGGCTATCGGACTATAAATTACGAGACGATAGGGAATATATAGTCAATTATTAGTCAAAATGACTATATGGACAGGCGAATGGAAATATATATAGTCCGAGACGGCGAAAATGACTATTAAAGGACTGGCTTCTATTGTATTTATAGTCAGTGGCCTATATTGCTGACTATAAATAGTAAGGGGATGGGGAGTTCTATAGTTAAAAGATAGATGAGGAATGGAAAGGAAACATATGACAAGCTACAAACAGATTTTAAAACTATTGAATGCTCGCAAGGTGGAGCTTGATATGGTTATTGAAACAAAGAAGATTGAATTGAAAAATGCTCCAGAAGGAGAATTACGTACTGCAAAGTGTAGAAATAAGATTCAGTATTTCAAAAGAGAGAAAGGCGGCGATTCAAATGGAGAATACATAAAGTATTCTGATATAGATTTGGCGAGTCGATTAGCACAGAAGGAATATGATAATTACGCTATACAAGCAGCCGAGAAGGAAGTGAAACTGTTAGATAGTATGAAAAGATTGTATGATGGGAGAGCTATTGAGCATATTGGATTAAAAATGGTTAAAGCCAAAATGGCGTTGGTTACACCAGTGGAGAAGTCTGACGAGGATTTTGTGTCGGAATGGTTGGCGCAGGAGTATGAGCCATTTGACTATTATAGTGAAGCGCTTACATATGAGAATAGTAAGGGAATAAAGATGAGGTCGAAGTCGGAGGTGCTGATTTCGAATATATTGGATGAGCTAGGGATTCCTTATTTGTACGAGAAGCCGCTGAAGCTTTCAAAATATAAGACGGTGAGTCCAGATTTTACTTTGCTTGATATGCGGACTAGGCAGGAGGTCTATTTGGAGCACCTGGGAATGCTGGATAATATGGATTATGTAGAGAAGAATATGAATAAGATACGGGCCTATGAAGAGGCTGGCATTTATATAGGAAGTAGGCTGTTGATTTCGCATGAGGCAAGAAATGCCCAATTTAACGCAAAGAGTGTGAAAGGAATGCTGTCGGAATACTTTGATAAAAGAATTTAAGTAATAGGTTTTAGCAAAAACGCAATACAAAAGAATAACGTCTTTGTTCAGATTTACGATACTTTTACTCCAAGTTTTTTAGCTTGGGGTATTTTCTTGCCAAATTTTTGCACTTCCTGCCAACCCACTTTAAAAACGTTACACGGTGTAATAACATATCATTCGGAACACAAGATTGACACAGTTTATATACATTATCGACACATATATCGTTTCAGTTAACGTTTAAGGGAGTATTTGTTAAATGAAAAAGAACAGATTACTTAACAGAACATTGTCTTTTGGTCTTGCACTTGCGCTATTTCTTTCTTCACCTGCATCAGTGTACGCTGAAGAAATTAATAATGCGTCTGTGGAGAACATCGTTGATAATAAAACCGAGGAGGTTACTGCTTCTGATGGAGGGGAGTCATCAGGTGGCAAATCAACAAATACCTCTGAGGAAACAAAATCTGAGACTGGTTCAGAATCAGAAGGTTCTGACCAGACAGGCTCAGGTGATTCTACACCTGAGGCTAATAATTCCAATTCAGAAGAGCAAGTTAATAATGAAGTGGCTTCTGACCCTGCATCAGAGACACCTGTTACTGAAATAACAGAGGATGAACAGAAGGAAGAGCAGAATGACGATGCTGATGAACAGGGTGATGATGAGTCAGATAAAGATGATGAACCGAACGTTGCAAAAGAAGAAGTTGTTCAGCTTGGTGACTTTAACGTAAAAGCTCAGATTCCTGAAGGAGCATTTTCTTCAAATGAAGTTGAGTTTGTTGTAAAGCCATATTCATTATCTGATGAAGAGTTTCAAAAGGTTGATGAAACTTTAGATGAAGATAAGTGCTACAGTGACTACTATTCGTTTGATATTCATTTTATGGTTGATGGTAAAGAAGAAGAACCATCAAAGCCAGTAGTAATTACTTTTGAGTCTAACTTAATTGATGATATTGACGTTGTACATACTGACGATAGCGGTAATACAGAGGTTATTGAAACAGAAGGCACTTCTTTTGAGAGTGATACATTTAGTGTTTTTACACTTGCTACAGATGGTAATTCACACAATGGTATAGGAACAATAAACTGGTATTGGGAAGATGCCATACAAGATGGGGATTATACTCAAATAGTCCAGCATTATGCTCAAGCAAGAGTTCTTGCTGTGGACGAAAATGGCAATACTGTTGTTACAAATAAAAAATTTGACAAGGTTCTATTAGATTCTAGAAATCAGGACAAAGGTAATCTATCTGGCAATGATCAAGGTATGGATAAAGATTACTTTGCAGATTTGGCTCCACAAATAGATGGTTATTCATTCGAGGGAACATTTGCCACAAAAGATTTTTCATCTGAAAAACAGATTTCAAACATTAGTTATAATACTGCCGATAGTTCAAGTAATTATTGGTACGCTGTAAATAGTAAAACAAAAAGTTGGGAAAAATTATTCGCGAACGATTCAAAATCTAATTACGTTGAAATCTACTTCTTGTATACCAAAGGTGATGATGACGCAAACGTAACCTACTTCAAGGCCAATCTTTTTGATTATGAAAAGGATTATGTAAATAATGAAACCATGAAGGAGGACAAAACTAATGGTGCTTTAGTTTTCCATGAGTGCGGCGGTAATGTTAATGGAGATGCTGCAAATTACTACAAGCAAAGATGGAACTTATGTAACACTATTGGTAATTCAGATGGTACGGCTACTGCATATCAGGGAACAGTAAATAAATATATGCAAAACAACTTGCCAGTTTATAAGTATGCTTTTGCAGATATTTTTAATCTAGATAGTCCATTGTTTACAGGGGCGACTGGTAGGGATACTGAAACAAAGACAGACGATACAGTTGTTTACAAAGACGTTTTAATTCCTTTCTATCAGGAAGATGGTTACTATGTTTTTGATACAACTACAAATGATGCAAATAATCAGAGAAACTATTATACATACAATAGTTCAAGTAACAAGTTAGAAAGATCAAAAGTATACAATCAGAATAATGGATTCTGGCCATTTGGAACAGATGATTATTATTTTGGAATGAGCTTCCAGGTTAATTTCAACATTAACGAGGATGGACTTACAGATGATGATACCAAGCACACAAAGTTCGAGTTTGCAGGTGATGATGATGTATTAGTATTTATTGATGGCAAGCTTGCACTCGATATGGGCGGTGTTCATGAGACTGTAAAGGGCGATATTGATTTTGCTACAGGAGAATGCAAAGTTACATACGCTTATAACTCTGATAAAAAAATAAATAGAGGAGTTGAAACAAGATCACTTTATACAGACGTGCTCGAGTATTCTAGTAAAGAAGCGGGTATGTCAGCTTTATCAAAGGGTGCTCACACACTAACAGTATTTTATCTCGAAAGAGGTGCTGGACAATCAAATTGCAAGATTAAGTTCAATTTTGTAAACACAGATATAGCAGCACCTGTAGATGTTTACTTCAACAAAGTTGATGAAGTAAATAATCCACTTGCTGGAGCAGAGTTTGCTCTTTATGCAGAGAGTGATGAGAATTGCATAGGCGATTCTTTATATACAGCAACATCCGGTACAGACGGAAAAGTATTATTTAAAGATGTCGAAGCAGGCACTTACTACCTGAAGGAGACAAAAGCACCTGTTGTTGGCGAAGGAGAAACACAGATTGCTTATGCATTAACCAATGTTATTTACAAGGTAACAGTTACAGCAGGAAAATCTGAAGTAGTTAATGGGCAGCCTGTTGTAAAAGAAGCAGGTAGCTTCAAGATTGTTGCTGTTGGAGATGAGGAAGAAACTCCGGTGACAACAATTGTAAACAAGCAGATGTCTAGCAAGACTGTTGTTGATTACAGTAAGACAGCTAAGGTTAATAATTGGGATAATCGTATTTACGATATCACCTTAACTGCAAATGCTCAGGGTATTAAATATGTGCCAACTATAGAAACTATTCCTGCACCTGTAGATGTAATGCTTGTTGTGGATGCTACATATTCAATGTATTTCCCAGGTGATTTAACCACCTATACAAGGGGAACATCCAGATTAGATACAAGTGTAACTAAGAATTCGGGAAAGAGATATTATTTCGAAGGTGCCCCAGATTCGTACACTGTTTATGAAGTATTCTATGATGATGGATGGAAATATGTGGATTCATCATCAGCACAAGGTATGAATAACTATGGTGGAACTGGTGATATAGCATCCCTTACAGAGTCGGTTGTGCTTAAATTTAATAATAATAATAGTGTAAAGGTATACACTGATTATTGGTGCACTAATGAGGCGACATCAGTAAGTGAAAAGGCAGACCGTTATTACTATAAATATAATGGTGCGACATATGAGTTTGGCTACAGTGGATATCAGTGGTTATATAAAAGGACTGATAAAACTAAATGGAATGCCCTCAACGGTGAATTCCAGTACACCTACAAATATGGTGACAAAGAAGTAACTCAGTTCTTCACATCACCATCTAATGGAAAAGTAACTAGATTATCTAGCTTACAAGATCAGATAGGAGATTTTATTGACACATTAGCAGAGATTAATCCTAGCAACAGAATAGGAATTGTTTACTTCAATTCTGGTTCGGGAAAGCTTGCTGATTTGACAACATTAAATGCTGAGGGCGCAGCTAAAATAAAGAGCATAATTACTGGCAGCAGAAGCGATTCAAAATCTCTTGCTAGTAAGATTGGATCAGGAACTGACCAATCATTAGGTTTGGGCGCAGCAGTATCGCTGTTTGACGATGAATCTAATCGTATGAAGTACACATTCCTAATTTCAGATGGATGTCCTACTGCATCTAAAGATAATGTAGTTAATTCATTGAGACAAAGTGTTAATACTCTTAATGGTAAGAATGTTACTTGCTTGAGCTTAGGAATTGATGTTCATAGTAATTCAAATAAGACTTCAACAGCTGATCAGGTATTAAAGGCAGCTGCATCAAGATCAGATTTGTATTACACATCTACATCAGAAGAATTGTATAAGCAGTTTAAGCTAGTTACAGAGGAGATTACAAAGTACAAGGCAGTTACTGTTTATAAGTCAGGTACAATTGTTGATTACATTGATGATAGATTTAGTTTGGTTGGAAATCCAAGTGATTACGGCGGAACAGCAATCACAGATGCTTCAGGAAATGTGATTGGAATTAAGTGGACTGTAGAAGAAATCAAGAATTGGGAAAAGACCATAAAGGTTCAGGCTAAATCAGATTTTATAGGCGGAAATGTTATTACTACTAATACACCGGATTCTGGTGTGATTGTAGATGACACATTCTACCAGTTCAAAGAACCAACGGTTAATGTAAAGCTTTTAGATTTGTCAATTGAAGGTAACGAGACAACACTTCTGAAAGATGATACATATTCACCGGTTGCAGCGGTTAATGAATTGCTAAGCACATTGACAACTTCTGATGGCAATAAGATTGCTAGGATAGTAGATGATAAGGTTTCTGCATCTTCATTGCTTGATGGTGAGAAAGTTACAATTCCTTATACATATGGAAGCAAAAATGATTATGTTGGTGATATCGAGGTTTACCTGGAGAAGGCTAACAATGCAGTTGATGCGGTTGAGAAAGAAGGGCTAGTCGTTGCATCAGTATTAGGTGATGATAGTTATTCATACATCTTGCATATCTCTTACATTGCTAAGGAATATGGTGATAGATGTTCCGAGGTAGTCAAAGGAAATGTAACCACTCCTGATAGTGATGATGTAAGTACAGGCTACTATCTAAAGTCAGTTGCAGATACAAATATCGATAATGCAATCAGAAGAAACGATGATGCTAGCTACAGTATAAATGTAGTAGATGCAGCAATTCTCGTTGATAAGATTGGAAGTATTGGTTCTACAACAGGATTGTTTGGAGCACAGTATAAGGTTTCTACAACAAGTGATTTTAAAGATTCATTTAGAAATGCTACAACAGCAGGCGATAATGAAACATACAAGTCAATGGTAATTGATGGACTTGGAATCGGAACCTTCTATATTAAAGAGGTTAAAGCTCCAAATGGATATTCGTTAAGTGATGAAATATTCACATTAACAATTGCTAATACAGGAAAAGCTAGTGAGTACAAGATGACAATCAAGTCATCTAATGGCAGAAGCTTTACTGATGAAATATCAAAAGTATTTAGTGTATTAGCTGATAACGCTACGGACAGCGGATACTTCTTCAATGAGGAAGGAAAAGCCATCCAAAGCAATTCAACATGCTATCTACTTAATGAGACAGAAGATGATTACACAGTAGTTGTCGGAACAGAAGCTGCAAAGATAGCGTTTAGCGCTGTTGATCCAGTGCTTTACACACTTCCAGAAACAGGTGGAAGCGGAGTTTACGTTTATACAATCGGCGGTATCCTACTAATGATTGCGGGGGCGCTGTTGTTATATAAAAACAAGAATAATAAAAGCAAATAAAGGAAAAGGAGAGAAAAGAAAGATGAAAAAGATCAGAAAAATCGTTGCTCTTGCACTTGCAACAGTAATGATGATGGCAATGAGCATTACAGCTTTTGCCGAAGAAGCTACAGCTTCAGTAACAATCACAAATTTCCCAGAATCATCAGAGGGGGCCACAGTTAATGCTTATCAGATTGCTTCAGTTAAAGATAATGAAATTGAAGTAGTTGATTGGGCTAAAAGCGCTGGTTTTGACAAGGTAGCAACTAAAGATGATACACAGGAAATCGAAATGACACCAGAGGTAGCAAAGAAGTTAGCTGAGACATTCAATCAGGAAACAGCTGGCAAACCTGTTACAACAAAGGTTACAAAGGGTGTTGCTACATTTACAAATCTTGCAGCTGGTGCATATTTCTTCACAGTTGCAGGAAATGATGACTTAGACTACAACGCAATGGTTGCAGTAACAGTTAAGAGAGATGAAAATGGTAACTACGTAGTAAAGAACGCTGAGCTTAAGGCTAAGAGCGAGCCAAAGAAGGTTCAGAAGTCAGAAGATGACAAGTATGTTACTACAAAGGAAGATCATGTAGTTACTTATACAGTTTCAACAACAGTACCTTTCGTAAAGCCAAAAGAGACAATCGAGAAGAAGTTTGCTATCTGCGATAAGCTTGTTGGTGGTAAGTATGCTGTAAAGGATAACGGCAAACTTGAGGTTAAGATTAATGTTGGTGGTACAGACTTAGATCCAAGAGAAGTAGAAATCGTTGATAATGGTTTTGAGCTTAATCTTAACGATTTAGTAGTAGAGAATGCTCATGCAAATGAGAAAGTTGTACTTACATACGGTGCTATCGCAACAGATGTTAAGATGTACAACACAGCTTACTCAATCACACCAAAGCATCAGTCAGATGATCAGTTCGAGACAACTTCTGTATACGCTTATACAGGAAAGCTTATTGTTGAGAAGGTTGGCGAGAATGAAGAGCCACTTGAGAATGCTGAATTCATCATCATCAAGATGGATGGTGACAAGGAGTTATATGCAGTTCTTGATAAGAATAACAATAATAAGTTCTTAAGCTGGACTTCAAACAAGGAAGAGGCTACTCCAATCGTTACAAAGTTCAACGCAGATAAGACAGCTGCAACAGCTTCCGCATTCGGTTTTGACGTAGCAGATAATGGCGAGGCAAACACATATTACTTCGAAGAAGTTAAAGCTCCAAATGAGTGGACAATTAACACAGAGAAGAAGGAAGCTAAGTTTGTCATTGAGTCATCTAATTATAACAGTCAGCAGTCAGCTGATGAAGAGTATGTTGTAACAGTTAAGTATCAGGATAGTAAGCTTGCACAGCTTCCATTCACTGGTGGTATGGGTACAACAATCTTTACAGTACTTGGTGTAGCTATCATGGCTATGGCTTCAGCTCTTTACTTTGCAACAAAGAAGAAGGCTACAAAGTAATTAATATTCGCTGAGTTAAAGAAATGAAAAAATGATGTGGCCCGGCGGCTGAAAGGCCGCTGGGTACACTATCAAGGAGAGGACAACAGTTAGACACAATGAAAGCATTTTTACTGAAACATTACAAAACTATAGCGACTGCAGCGTTGATGATTGTTGGTTTGTCCTTGTTGGTGTACCCACTGGTTGCAAACACTTGGAATAATCATGTGCAGGCAACTTTGGTAAACAACTACACAGAGGCTGTTGATACAGCTATTTCAGAAGGTTCACTGGATGTTGATGCTGAGCTTGAAAAAGCATACGAGTACAACGAAGAGTTGTTGCCTTCTATTTTGCCAGATTCTTTTGCTGAGGCAGAAGCAAATGGCACAGATGAAACTTACATGAGCTTACTTAACACCAACGGTGATGGAATCATGGGATACATTCAGATTCCTTCAATCAATGTAAAGCTTCCTATTTTCCACACAACATCGGAAGAGGTTTTACAGATTGGTGTTGGCCATTTGGAAGGTTCATCACTTCCAGTAGGCGGAGAGAATACACATTCAGTTCTTTCTGCACATCGTGGTCTTCCAAGTGCTACACTATTTACAGACTTGGACAAAGTTCAAATTGGAGATGATTTCTTCATTATTATCATGGGCGAGTATTACGCTTATGAAGTTGATCAGATAGAGGTGGTTGAGCCTGATGATACATCACTCCTTCAGGTAGAGGATGGTCAGGATCTTTGTACATTAATTACATGTACACCATATGGTGTAAACACTCAGCGTCTTATGGTTAGAGGCCACAGAGTGCCATATACACCAGAGCTTTTGGCAGATGCAGACACTCCACTTTTCGGAGCAGTCAGCTTACATACAAATTACCTTCTTTGGGTAATAGTTGGACTTGCTATTGTAGGAGTGTTCATCTTAGTACTTTACATAATGGACAAGAAGAGAAGTAAGAAGGACAAGGCAGTTGAAACAAAGAGTTATTAAGATTTTACTAATTCTATTATTTCTTGTAGGTTTTGGCTTGCTGGCATATCCTACTGTATCAAATGAGTGGAATGTATATGTTCAAAGCACACTCATTAATGACTATGAAGATTCCTTGTCGGAAATGACCGAGGAAGATTACACAAAAGAGTGGGAGGCAGCCAGAGCATTTAACGAACAGATTACAGAAAATGCCATTGGCACAGATGTATTCGGGGCAAATGCGGATGGTGATGCAACAACTCCTACAGATGAGTTTTTAAACTCAGAGTACTATTCAGTGCTCAATGTTAATGGCGATGGAGTTATGGGCTATTTGTCCATTCCAAAGATAAATCTAAAGCTATCAATCATGCATGGCACATTTGATGAGTACATCCAGACAGCTTTAGGACACATGAATGGAACAGCACTTCCAATTGGAGGTGAAGGAACACATTCAGTAATAGTTGGTCACAGAGGTTTGCCAAGTGCAGAGCTTTTTACAAACATTGATCAGCTAGAGGTTGGAGATAAGTTTTACATCCACGTCTTAGATGAGACACTTGCTTATCAGGTGGATATGATTTATCCAATGATTGAGGCAGAGGATATTACTTCTCTTCAAAATGCAATGAAGGTGGAAGAGGGCAAAGATTACGTCACACTTTTCACCTGTACACCATACGGTGTAAACACACACAGACTTTTGGTGCGAGGCACCCGAGTTGAGTACCTGGGAGAGGATGAAGTTCCTACCGGTGCAGCAGCTGTTGCTGAGACAGTGAAGAATTACTACTTGATTATGGGCATTGCCGGATTTATTGCGGCAGTGATTATCATATTAATAATAAGAAGGATATTTAAAAAGAAAACCGCATAAGCTGAAGGGAGAACTCAGTGAAAAGTTTAATTTTTAAGAAAAAGAATTTAATAGCCTTTGCGATGGCAGCAGTAGTAGCTGTGGCAGGATTTGGTGCGTATAGAGCACAGGCAGCTGTTAAGATTGATGAGAACGAGCCATGTTCAATTACTGTGAGGTTTGAAAATCCAGCCAATGCGACTGGCGCAACTGATGCCAATAAAATCACTTCATATAATGGTGATGTGGAAGTTGATTTCTATAAGTTGGCTGAGGTGAAAGTAAACGGAGATATAGGAACTCCAGTATCTGGCGTTGATCTTTCAGCATTAAGCAATTCAAATGTTGATGCAGCCCAAGTCAAGAAAATTGCTGCTAATGCATATGAGAAGGTTAAGGATACAAAACCAGATAAAACAACCACAATCAATCCTAGCAAAGAAACGAAAAAGTCAGTTGATGTTAACCGCGGTATTTACCTTTATGTTGTAAAGGATTTCCAGAACAATCAGTACGAATATACATTTGAAAAGTCTATTGTGATGGTTCCATACAGCACAACAATTTCTCAGGGAACAAAGGTTGACGAAAACGGAAATATCGTAGAGACAACAACTAGTGATGAATGGATTTACAATCCAGAAATTGCATTGAAATACAGTGTGGAAGAGATTTATGGAAGCCTTGTAATTGAAAAAGAGTTGAAGACTTACAACAAATCACTTGGAACTACACCATTTGTATTTGAAGTTGAAGCATCTTATGATAAAGGTGAAAGCAAGGAAATAGTTTACAGCAATGTGTTTACAATGAACTTTAGTGAGCCTGGCAAACAGACAGTTGAGGTTCCTAATATTCCTGCAAACTCAACAGTAGTTGTTACTGAGGTATACTCAGGTGCCAGCTACAAAGAAGTTGTTTCAGCAGATGAGACACACAAAGTTACAATCCAAAAGGATGTTACTGCAAAAACAAAATTCACCAATGATTACGATAATCAGACAGATGTGGGAGCAATCAGTATAGAGAACCACTTCAATGAGAATGGTTATGTGGATTCTAATATTAATCCAAATAGCACAACTACAGAAAATGTAGAAACTGAAAACTAAGGAGGAGAGGCAAATGAAATACAAAAAATATTTACTTGTTGCCGCTGCTCTTGTAGTAATCGGTGCAACAAGTATAAAGCCAGCAATGGCATACTTCACAAATTCACATCAGGCAGCAGGAACTGTTACAGTTCACTTGGGAGATTTGGAAATCACACCAAATGAGAATGCTAAGGAATGGACAAAAGAAATAACAGTACAAAATACTGGTGATTACGATGTGTTTGTTAGGGTAAAGGCAATCTGTGGTTCACAGTACAGTGCTAACCTCACAAGTGGTGAAGGCTGGAGCTACAACAATGATGGTTATTACTACTACAGTGATTTGTTAGCAAAAGATGCAACATCATCAGTACTTAAGCTTACAATTACACCTCCAGAAGGCTTAGAGAACGAAGAATTCAATGTAGTTATCGTTCAGGAAGCTGCAAAAGCAGTGGATGAGAAAGATGCTGATGGCAACAAGACGGGCAAGTTGGTAGCAGCGTGGGATGAAGCAATAATGAAACAGGATAAGTTCGAAGCTAAGTTCCATGATGACACTACAGCACCAACAGATAGCACAAGTGAAGGGGGGAATAATTAATGAAAAAGTTATTTAAGAACCCTTTAACAATGCTTGTAGTTGGATTAGTACTTGTAGCAGGAAGCTCAGTTGGTGCCACAAGAGCAGCATTGAGCTATTCTGATTCGGCAGAAGAGGTTTCATTTGAAACAGAACAATTATTTGTAGATTTAATAGAAAATCAAAATGGCTCTGAAGTTAGTGTAGCCATGAGCAATTCTGATTCAAATCAGAACAGCACCGTTGGCAAGCTTTCATTTACAAATCTAACTAGCCAGATTACCGATGAGAATCCTCTTCAGATTAATCATGATTACGATGAAGATGTTTTTGTCCAGAATACATCAACAGGCGAAGCTTATAGCGAGTACGTAAGAGTGCTTGTTAGAAAGAGCTGGATTAAGAATGATAAATCAAAAGATACTAGATTAGATCCTTCAGTAATAACACTTAAGGCAGCAGATGGTTGGCTTATTGATGAAAATGAGAGCACTACAGAAGGTACTGTTTACTATTACACGAAGCCAATCGCGGTTAAGGAACAGGTTCAGTTTTTGGATGCCATCTCGTTTGAAAGAGAAATCCTTGATGGTGTTACAACTACAAAGGTTAATGAAGATGGTACAGTTGTAGAGAATGTTTACGGCTATGATGGCAAGACATTCGAGATAGAGATTCGTGTTGATGCAGTTCAGACACACAGCGGCGCAGAAGCAATTCTTGGTGCCTGGGGTGTTGAGGCAACAATCGATTCAGATGGAAATATTACTTCAATTAATAGTTCTAACTAAGGGAGAGTAATGATGAAAAAGAAATATATGAATATTGTCCTTGCTCTCACTTTGGTGGCAGCAGGATTCATAGGATTAAAAACTGAAGCTCTTGCAGATACTTTAGATCCAGTTACATGGACTGTTACATATGATGGGACAGATACTTTCGGTACCACATATGATGCAGAAACAGCTAAAGTTACTGGTGCAATGCCAGGAGACATAATCACATATGAAGTGACATACAAAAATGCATCTACAGAGGCAGCAAACTTCTACATGGATGCAAATGTTGTAAAAACACTTGAGGAAGGCAGTGACGCAACAGGTGGTGCTTATACCTACAAAATCCTTTCAGACAAATCTACTACACCACTTTTTGATAGTGAGACTGTCGGTGGTGATAACGAAGAAGTTAAAGGTCTTATGCAGGTAAACGGAAATGAAGATGGTTACTTTGACCTTGGTACTTTGGCAGTAGGAGATAGCGGAAAAGTCACTGTAATTATCGTGCTTGATGGTAATACACAGTCTAACAGTTATATGTCTGCAATTGGTCAGTTAAGTATCATGTTTGCTGCAGAGCCTGAGTCAAATGATAACGAAGGTATTGTTATCACAAAGACTGTTACAAAAACAAATACTGTTTTCAATCAGATTGTAAACCACAGTAAGCAGAAGGTTTCAAAGAAGGTAGAAAGAACTCTTCCTAACGGAACACAGATTGTTGTTATCGAAGACGAGGATACACCATTATTTGGAGAGAATCCTTTGACAGGCGATAGCATTCTGCCACTTGTTTTCTGCGGTATCACATTATTATTGGGATTATTCCTTATTTTCATGTACTTCAGAATGACTAGAAATAATAAGGAGGTGGCCTAAGATGAAAATCTTAAAGAAAGCTTTTAGCGTAATCTTTACACTTGCCTTCTTATTATCAGTGTTTGCTTTTGATTCTACAGTAGTAAATGCAACAGAGGATACTACAGAAGAAACTACTACAGAAGAAAGTACTACACAAAAAACTAATACAGTTTCTACATATACCTACAGAATTAAGATTTCCCTTGGAAATAACGCAAATGCGTATTTTGATGATGCAGCAGTAGCAGAGCTAGCAGCGCGAGGAGCGCAAGAACCAAAATACACAGTATCAAAATCGGAGTCAGGTAAGAACCTAGTTATCAGCAAGTTAGCTTATGATTCAAATGTCACATTCAACTTTGGTGATCTTATCAAAGTAAAGACTGATAATACTGAGACAGAGACTTCTAAGTACTATGTAAAGGGGCTTAGAGTTGCAGGTAGTGATGATTTAGTAAATGATACAAATAAGAGTGTAACGCTTCACGTAGTAGGTGATGAGTCTTATGTTGTAGCTTACGGCGTTGGAAATATTATTTCATACACTGTTCGCTATGTAGACGAAGATGAAAATGAACTTTTGCCTGATGAAACTCTTTACGCAGCAGAAGGCGAAGTAGTTTATGTTCCAGCTCGTCATATTAAGGGATATGTTCCTGACTACTACTATAGAACAGCTTCAAATGGTCTTAAGAAGGATACAGTTTTCACATTCGAATATCACAAGCGTGTTATTGGTGAGGAAACAGAAGTAATAGAAAAGACCGAAACATCTTCATCAACAGTGGAAGGTGATCCAGAGTATGAGTATGAATACGAATACATCGATGGCGGTTCTACAGGAACAACAACTGGTGGTGGAAACACAACAGTTACAACTCAGAACAATGGCGGTGGCAACGGTGGTACAGTAAACAACCGTGCCGATGCAGGTGATGGAGCCGGTGCTGGCGATGCAGATGCAGACGCAGCAGGAAATGAAGGCGGCGAAACAATCGAAGATGACAATACACCAGGTGGTATCTTAGACATCGACGATGAAGAAGTTGCTAAGGCCGGTGGCACTCGCGATACATTGATTCGCAATATGATTATTGGAATCATCATCGCAATCATCGCAGTTGCTTCAATTCTTGTTACACTTTACATTGCAAACAAGAAGAGAAAGCAGGAGCTTGTAAAAGTTGAAAAGCACGACGATAATGAATAAATAAGTTTTTAAGAGGAAGCGATTTGCTTCCTCTTTTTTTATTAATACTTGCCATTTTTATTATTTATTTGCCAATTATTTCAGTACGGGGTGAAAATATGTTACACTGTCTATGAGGAAACATGCGTAAAGTTTTTAGAGGTATTATTAGTTTCTTCAGGGGAGCAAAAGAGAATATGAGGGGAAAGATTAAAAAGAGCATTTTAATATTATGCTTGAGTTTATTCTTAGCCCTGCCGGTTTATGCTAGCGAAGATACTGACAACAAAGAACAAACGCAGGAGCAAGTAGTAGACGAATCAAAGCAGCAAGTGGAAATAGAAGAAGAGGAAGTTCCGCTTGGATTAGAAAACATGGCTACCTTTGAGCGATATAAACGTGATGTGGTAGTTATGATAGTCTTTGGCTCGTTGGTTGTTGTGACTACCATTGCCGCAACAATCAAAGAAAAAAACGAGAGGGAAAAACTAAACTAGCACAATGAATTCTAGAGTATTAAAAGTAACAGGAAATCTTTTAATTGGATTAATAATTCTAGCATGCTTACCAGTAGCGGTACCAAAGTTGCTAGGTTTACAAACATATAACGTAATATCAGGATCGATGGAGCCTTCTATATCAGTAGGCTCCATTGTCTATGTGAAGAATGCTGAGTTTGATGAGCTAGCAGAGGGCGATGTAATTGCATTCGAATCTGGCGCTAGCGTGGTGACTCACCGAATCACATCTATTGATTCGCAGTCGAAGCTTATCACTACAAAGGGTGATGCAAACGACACCGAAGATTTTGTTCCAGTAGCATATGTGAATGTCATTGGAAGGGTTGTGGCCCATGTTCCATTTTTAGGATACATTGCCTCATGGCTTTCTGAAATAACAGGAAAAGTTATAGCGGTGATGTTGTTAATCATTGGCTTGTTGCTTTCAAATTCAGGTGATAAAAGTCAGGATAAGGAAAAGGCTGAGAACAAAAAGCAAAATACGAAGGTTAACCCAAAGGTTTTCCTGGCTCTTGGCCTAGTAATTATCGTTGGTTCTATGAGTGGTTTCCTATATATATTTATGGATTATCAAAGCTCAAACAGTTTATATAGCGAACTTAATTCTTCCTATATAAATATAAATGAGCAGGTCAGCGACGATTCATGGGACAGCATGATAGATGTTGATTTTGAATCACTGCAGCAGATTAACCCAGACGTGGTTGCATGGATTTACGTGGAGGGTACAGATATCAGTTATCCTATTTTATATTCCGGTGATGATGAGACATATCTTCGCACCACAATGGAAGGCGAAAGCGCAAAGGCTGGTTCCATTTTCCTGGAGGGATACAATTATCCGGATTTTACAGATAGTCACAGCATTATCTACGGCCACAACATGAGAAACCTCTCAATGTTTGGTACGTTAAAATATTACAAATCAGAGGAAGGATATTTGGATGAGCATCGATATTTCCAGATAATTACCCCTGATTCGAAAATGCGATATGAGATTTTTTCATACTTTGATACGGAGGCTGCATCTTGGGTTTATGCGGTGCCATATTCAGATTGTGAAGAGTTCGATGATTATATTTCAGAGCTGCTTCGTCATTCATACGAAGTAGTGGATACAGAGGAAGTTACCTCAGCAGATAGGGTGGTGACCCTGTCGACATGCTCAACATCGGGCATGAGATTTACAGTACACGGAGTATTAAGAGAGAATATATCGTTATAAATTATCTCGATTTTTGTTATTTGGCAGAAATGTAACTTTTTTGGCAAAAATAGTTACGAAATTCTATTTAAAAATATAAATTGCGTGATAGAATAACATTAAATGATAATTGGACAATAATTTGTAATGGTATATTAAATAGAAGGAGTACAAGGATGTCAAAGAAGAAGGTCGAGAATTTGTTAAAGGGAGTGGCAATCACAGGCGCTACAGTTGGCGGGGCTTCAGTGCTTGGTGATGCTAATTTAGCTTATGCTGCTGAGCTTGGCGAAGAACAGGCTGCTGCTAATGCCGAAGGCGTTATCGTCCTTGAGACAACACAGGTTCAGGCAGAGCAGGTTGTTGAGACTACAGTTCAGTCAGTACAACAGGAAACAGTAGAAGTAGAGGCCGTTGCTGAATCTACAACTCAGATCGAAGAAGTTGATCTTGAAGCATCTGCCGTTACAAATACAGACGCACAGGTTGCAGCTAATCTTGATGAGACTGCACCAGTTGATGAAAATGCATCTAATGTTGCTTCTGAAGTTGCAGTTGTATCCGAATCAGCTAGCACTTCATTATCAACAGAGGAATCTCAGATAGAATCAACATCTGAATCATCTAAAGAATCTCTTTCAACAGAGACTTCTGAAATCGAATCTACATCGGCATCATCAGCAGATTCATTAAAATCAGAAAACGATGAAATTGAAAGTACATCAACATCTAATTCTCAGGAGTTAGCTTCAGAGTCAGCTAGCCTTTCTACAGCTATGTCTGAGGCAGAGGCTGCATATGAATCAGCATCTACATCTTTCTCAGAGGCAGGATTAGAGGATGATTATCTTGAGAATCTTATAAAGGAAATCGAGCAGGCACAGGAAGATCTTAAGGCAGCGCAGGAAGTTGCTAAGGCAAATGGCCAGTGGCTCAACCATTCAGGGTCTTCAAATAACTATTATGGATATGGCGATAAGCTTGCAAACCTTCTTATTCAGTATGCATTCTACCAGGAAGGCTATGTAGGTGAAATCGTATATAGCGAGTGGGATTCTAGTAGCTACACAACAAACAGCGTAAAGGTAACATACATCGATGCAGCTGGCGAGACAAAGTATGCTTACTTTGATTACGTAACAGTTGATGACAGTGGTAATGCACTTGCAGCAGGTGATGGTGCATCATTTAGCGGAACTGAGAATTCAGATCAGCATGACAATCCATATGTTGTTGGTGGAATCATGGTTGTTCAGAAGACAGTTCAGTATTCTGATGGTAATGGCAATGTCCTTACATGGGATTATCAGACTTTTACATCAGAGGATGGCACTGAGACTACAGAGTGTGTTTACTACATCAATGGTGTAGAAACAGATGCTGAGGTCGTTCTTAACGAGGATGGAACATTCTCTATTACAGGAAACTCAGCTATTAATTCAGAAACAACAATAGTTAGAGATACATGCTGGGGAACATATAAGTCAGCAGATGGAACAACTTACTACGATCTTGGACAGTATTCATCAGCAGATAACAATTGGAATAATACATTTGGCGGTTTGACTAGAAATACCAGTGATTCATCAGTTGGGGTTGTTTCCACAGATGCTTCAGGTATTAAGAGCGTTTCAACTCTAGTAGATGAAAGTGGTAATACAGTAAATCTTATCACACAGAAAAAGTCATATCAGTTAAATAAATGGGTATGGGCTGAAAAGTCTTATACAGCAATCGAAATCGGAGGCGAGACATACTACTATCACTCATCAAATATAGTAAAGAACGGTGATGGTACATATACTCTTTACGCATATACTGATGAGTCAGGCTCGACATATGAAACACAGGTTATCACGCTTTATTCAGCAGCAAGCACAGCATCTACCACAAACACATTCTCTCCAAAGTTTGTTGCTAAAGAGAATGATGGTAGCGACACATACACCAACAAGTTTGGTGAAGTTAAAGATGGTAACTTTGGAAAGAAAGGTTACGTATATTATTCAGAAGATGATTTCAATACAGGAAAAGATGACTATGCTGAGGAGAGAAGTCAGGTAACATCACTTTCAGAGTCGGCAAGCCAGCTTGCATCAGAGTCTTCATCTTGGGAAGCTTCTGTAAGTGCAAGTGCTGAGGCTTCACAGAGTGAGTCTGGAATCAGAAGCGAGTCATTATCAGAAAGCGCATCAACATCAGATAGCGCGTCACAGTCGCGCAGCCAGTCATTATCAGAGAGTGCAGCAGCATCTGATAGTGCATCATTATCAAGATCAGAGTCACTTAGTGCATCAGCAAGCGAAAGCGCTTCTATAAGTGAGAGCATTAGCACATCACTTAGCGCAAGCTTATCAGAGTATGTAAGCCAGAGCATGTCTGTAAGTGCTAGTGCATCTGCATCAGCAAGTGAGAGTGCATCGACAAGTGCCAGCACATCAGCAAGTGCAAGTACATCAGCAAGCGAGAGTAACTCAGTATCAGAGAGTACAAGTACATCACTTAGCGATAGCACATCAACAAGTTTAAGTGAGTCAACAAGTACATCACTCAGTGATAGCACATCAACAAGCTTGAGTGAGTCAACAAGCACATCACTCAGTGATAGCACATCAACAAGTTTGAGTGAGTCAACAAGCGCATCACTTAGTGATAGCACATCAGTAAGCAATAGTGAGTCAACAAGTACATCACTTAGTGATAGCACATCAGTAAGTTTGAGTGAGTCAACAAGTACATCACTTAGTGATAGTACATCAGTAAGCTTAAGTGACTCAGTATCAGAGAGTATAAGTACATCACTCAGTGATAGCACATCAGTAAGCTTGAGCGAGTCAATAAGTACATCGCTTAGCAATAGTGAGTCAGCAAGTGAGAGTACATCAACAAGTGCCAGCACATCAGCAAGTACAAGCGCATCAGAAAGTGCATCTACATCAGCAAGTTTGAGTGAGTCAACAAGT